>JAUQVX010000015.1 GCA_039794565.1 Gloeomargarita sp. SRBZ-1_bins_9
GTGGTGGCCGACCCCTACGGCAGTGCCTACTACAGCTATGTCAAAACCGGGGAACTGAAAACTGAAGGTAGCTCCATCACCGAGGGCATCGGCAACTCCCGCATCACCGCCAACCTAGAACAGGTGCCCATGGATGACGCCCTCCGCATTGACGACCTCACCTGTGTGAAGATGGTCTATCACCTGTTGCACAAAGAGGGGCTTTTTCTGGGCAGCTCTAGCGGGATCAATGTGGCGGCGGCGGTGCAATTGGCCCGGCAGTTGGGACCTGGGCAGGTGATCGTCACGGTGTTGTGCGATGGGGGGGCGCGTTACCAATCCCGTCTGTTCAACCGCCGCTGGTTACAGCAAAAAGGACTCTGGCCTGGGGCGGACGAATCACCCCCGGAGCTTGACCTATAATAGGGGACGATTTGGACAGGGGTTTGGGCGGTGGTGGTCAGCAACGGCGAGTCCCCGACCCGGTATGTGTTTGTCACAGGGGGGGTTGTTTCCAGCATTGGCAAGGGCATCGTGGCTGCCAGTTTGGGACGCCTGCTCAAATCCCGGGGCTACCAGGTGGCCATTTTGAAGCTGGACCCCTATATCAACGTGGACGCCGGCACGATGGATCCCTTTCAGCACGGGGAGGTGTTTGTCACTGCCGATGGGGCGGAAACGGACCTGGACCTGGGACACTACGAGCGCTTCACCGATACCCCTGTGTCCCGCCTGAACAATGTGACCACCGGCTCGATTTACCAGGCGGTGTGCAATCGGGAGCGGCGAGGGGACTATGGCGGGGCCACGGTGCAGGTCATTCCCCACATCACCAATGAAATCAAGGACCGGATTCGCCGAGTCGTCGCCGACAGTCAGCCGGATGTGCTGATTACGGAAATCGGCGGTACGGTGGGGGACATCGAATCCCTGCCTTTTCTGGAGGCTATCCGCCAGTTCCGCAATGAGGTGGGCCGCGACCGGGTGGTGTATATGCATGTCACCCTAGTGCCCTGGATTGCCGCCGCCGGGGAAATGAAAACCAAACCCACCCAGCATTCGGTCAAGGAATTGCGCTCGATCGGGATTCAGCCGGATTTGCTGGTTTGTCGTTGTGAGCGGCCCCTATCGCCGGAAATCAAAGCCAAGGTGGCCAACTTTTGCGACGTACCGGTGGATGGGGTGATTACCTCCCAGGACGCCCGCAGCATCTACGAGGTGCCCTTGATTTTGGAGCAGGAGGGGTTGGCGACCCAGGTGTTGCGGTTGTTGGCCTTGCCCGACCGGCCCCCGGATTTGGCCCCCTGGCGGATGCTAGTGGACCGGCTGTACCACCCCCAATCCCAGGTGGAAATCGCCCTGGTGGGGAAATACGTGCAACTCAACGACGCCTACCTGTCGGTGGTGGAGGCCCTGCGCCACGCCGGGATTCATCTGGAGACGGAGGTGAAATTGCGCTGGGTGAGCGCAGAGGATGTGGAGCGGGACGGGGCGGCCCATCACTTAGAGGGGGTACAGGGGTTGGTGGTTCCCGGCGGGTTTGGCATCCGCGGGGTCGAAGGGAAAATTGCGGCGATTCATTACGCCCGGGAGCGGGGGATTCCCTTTTTGGGGCTATGTCTGGGCATGCAGTGCGCGGTGGTGGAATGGGCCAGGCATGTTGCCGGTTTGACGGGCGCCCACAGTGCGGAATTTGACCCGGCGACCCCCCATCCGGTGATTCATCTGCTGCCGGAGCAAAAAGATGTGGTGGATTTGGGGGGCACCATGCGCTTAGGGCTGTATCCCTGCCGGTTGCAACCCGATAGCTTGGCCGCCCGCCTGTATGGGGAAACGGTGATCTACGAGCGCCACCGCCATCGCTACGAGTTCAACAACGCCTACCGCGGTTTGTTTCTCGAGAGTGGCTATCGCATCAGCGGCACCTCTCCCGATGGCCGGCTGGTAGAAATGATCGAGCTGCCGTCCCATCCCTTTTTTATTGCCGTGCAGTTTCACCCGGAGTTTTCCTCGCGCCCCAGTCAGGCCCATCCCCTGTTCCGGGGGTTGGTGCAGGCTGCTTTGGCCCACTGAACCCGTCCCCTGCCGGAAACGTCTATACCAGAGGTATCCAGCTAGGGTGGCCCCATGTTTACCGCCGCTGAGCACAACCCTTTGTATCCCCAGGCTGAGGGGCCGGGTGCGCTGGACTGGGCGCTGGTGCAGCGGTGCCAACAGGGGGACCCGGAGGGCTTTCGTTGGCTATATCGCCGGTTTCACCCCCGGGTGCGAGGAACCCTCTACCGGTTGTGTGGCGGGGAAGCCCTGGATGACCTGACCCAGGAGGTTTTTATGCGGGTGTGGCGGGGGCTACCTCGGTTGCGCCAAGCGACCCTGTTCAATACCTGGCTGTACCGGATTACCTTGAACGTGGCCCAGGACTACCGCCGGCAATGCGCCCACCAACGCACCCAACTGCAAACCCTGACCCAAACCGCCCCCGACCGCATCCCCGCCCCTGACCTGTTGGATTTACACTACGAGGAACTGGTGCGCCAGGGCCTAGCGGCCTTGAGTTTTGACCAGCGCACGGTGTTGGTCTTGCACGATTTGGAAGCCCTATCCCAAAAAGAAATTAGTGAAATCCTGCGGATTCCGGTGGGGACGGTCAAATCCCGTCTCTTTCACGCCCGGGCTGCCCTGCGTCGCTATTTGCAAACCCAAGGAGTCAGTCTATGAATCAAGACCCGCTGGTGGACTTTCTCCGGCGCTATGCCCCCCCTATCCCGCCTGCCCATCCGGCCCTGGAATCCCGGATTTTGACCGCCCTCAGCCGCCCCCAACCTCGGCCCGTCTGGTGCTGGTTTCCTTCGCTTCTGGTGGTGGTGGTCCTGTCGTTGGGGCTAGGGATGGCCTCGGCCCACCTGATCCGACCCGACCCCGCCCAGATAGCTGAACTGGAGGCCTGGGTCGAAGCCCAATGGTCCTCCAGCGACGACTGGCTGACCTTGCCATGACATCAGCAAACGTGTTAGGGTAAATTACTGCGACTTTTGATGCACGACCCCCATGAGTTTGTTGCAGGAGCAGAAACAGCAGATCATTAACGAGTACCAGGTGCACGCCACCGACACGGGATCGCCGGAGGTCCAGATTGCCCTGTTGAGCGCCCGGATCGAAAAGCTTAGTGAGCACCTGCGCACCCACAAGAAGGATTACGCGTCGCAACGGGGGTTGATGAAGCTCATCGGTCAGCGGCGGCAACTGCTTCTGTACTTGCGCAAGCATCACCGCGACCGTTACGAGAGCCTGGTACAGAAGTTAGGCATTCGGGGGCTGCGCACCTAGTATGGCCAAAAGATCCCGGCGTTCGGTCAAACCGGAGACCCCAGCGCCCAAGAAGCGGGGGTGGCAACAGATTGAGGAACCGGGGATGCCCAAGGTGGTCAGCGACCGGATGCTCCGGCGCATGGCTATTTTTTGCGGCACCCCCACGGCTTTGGGGCTGATGGCCTTTCCCACCAGTTACTGGCTATTGCAACAGGGCGTCAAGGTGCCGGTGCCGGTGGTGGTGCTGGTGACCCTGGGGCTGTTTGGGTTGGGGATGGTGGGCCTAAGCTATGGGATTTTATCGGCCTCCTGGGATGCGGACCGGGTGGGCCATTGGCTAGGCTGGCAGGAATTTCGCACCAACTGGGGGCGGCTGCGGGAGGGCTGGGCCCATCTTAAAGCTAAACGTAACAATTCGGTTTCCTAACTCCGCCGGTTCGCTACAATACAAAAGCTGTGTAGTGCGTTGGTGACCCCCGCCTATGATCATCGTGATGCAACCCGGCGCCCCCGAGGAGGAAATTGAACGGATTAGCGACGAACTGCGCACCTGGGGACTGAATCCCGAAAAAATTGTGGGCCAGTATAAGGTGGTGATTGGGCTGGTGGGGGAAACGGCGCAGCTGCAGCCGGAGCGGATTCAGGAACTCAGCCCCTGGATCGAGGACGTGGTGCGGGTGGAGCAGCCCTTTAAGCGGGCCAGCCGGGAGTATCGCCACGGGCAACCGAGTGAAATTACCGTCGCAACGCCCAACGGCCCGGTGGTCTTTGGGGAAACCCAGCCGGTGGTGGTCGTGGCCGGTCCCTGCTCGGTGGAGAACGAGGAGATGATCATTGAAACGGCGCTGCGGGTGAAGGCGGCGGGCGCCCAAATGTTACGGGGGGGAGCCTATAAACCCCGGACGTCTCCCTATGCGTTCCAGGGGCATGGCGAAAGTGCGCTGGAGTTGTTGGCGGCGGCGCGGGCGGCCTCGGGATTGGGGGTGATTACGGAGGTCATGGATGCTGCCGATATTGAAAAAGTGGCTCAGGTGGCGGATGTGTTGCAGGTGGGCGCCCGGAATATGCAGAACTTTTCCCTGCTGAAGAAAATCGGGGCGCAGGAGAAGCCGGTGTTGCTCAAGCGGGGCATGTCGGCCACGATTGAGGAGTGGCTGATGGCTGCCGAATACATCCTGGCGGCGGGCAACCCCAAGGTGATCCTGTGCGAACGGGGAATTCGCACCTTTGACCACCGCTACACCCGCAACACGTTGGACCTGGCGGCGATCCCAGTCCTGCGGCGGCTGACCCATTTGCCCATCATGATTGACCCCAGCCACGGCACCGGCAAGTCGGAGTACGTCCCGGCGATGGCCATGGCAGCGGTAGCGGCGGGGGCCGATGCCCTGATGATTGAGGTTCACCCCAACCCTTCCAAAGCTCTCTCCGATGGTCCCCAGTCCCTGACGCCGGAGCGCTTTGACCGGCTGATGCGGGAAGAGTTGGCAGTGATTGGTCAAGCAGTGGGTCGTTGGCCAAAGGTGCCGGTGGCGGTTTAGGTTGACGGACGTTGGGGAAGCAGCCCCCGGTTAGTCAATACCTCCTGCAGTTCGGTTTCCTGGTCTTTGGTCAAGGAGGTGCGTAGGACGCGACCGCCATAGGGGGCAATTTCGGCTATCAACCGGTCGGGGTTAAATTTCCGCACCAGAATAAACAGGGCAGAGGTACCGGGGCGGAGGGTTTCCCCTAATTCCTGCATAAACTTATCGTGGACGCCAATATCAGTGAGTGCCCCACCGAGCGCTCCTGCCGCCGCACCGATGGCCGCCCCCTCCCAGGGCATGAGCAACAGGGCACCGATGAGCAACCCCCAAAAACCACCACTGACAGCCCCCATCCCTGTTAAGTTAAAGGCCTGGCTCAACCGTATATTTCCCTTTGGGTCCTTGATCACCACTGCTGCGTCCTCCAGTTCCACTAAATGTTCCCTGCGCAACAGGGTCAACCGTACCTCCTCTGCCCGGTACAGGTCGTCGTAGGCAATGGCAATCAGTTCACTCATGGGGGCGTTTCCAAAACTTGGGGAGCAGGCCGTAAGCCGGGTTCTGTTCGAGGGCGATTATCTCTCTGGGATGACGGTTACCCGCCACCTCTAGCGGTTCCTGCAAACGGGACGGGAAAAAGACCAACCCTTGTCCCTCCACCTTGCTCTCAACCGGGGTTTACCGAGCCAGCACCTCACGGTACTGCTGGTGTGCTCTTACCACACCTTTGCACCCTTGCCTGTGAGGTTTCCCTCCATCGGCGGTATGTTTCTGTGGCACTGTCCTCACGCTCACGCGTACTGGGCGTTACCCAGCGGTTTGGTCTTTCGAGAGCCCGGACTTTCCTCAGATGCCGTAGCATCCGCAATCGCCACACCTACTCCCCTTGTCTCCTATTGTAACCGGCGGTTTGGCAAGCTTGCTGAGACTGGGATATAATGATTGTCTGTCTCTATCGCGTTATCACGACGGGTTAGGAGGTTACGTTCGCTTGGGGAACAAGAAAAAGACAGGGGTAGGGTTTACCCACGAGGACTTTGCCGCGCTGCTGGACCGCTACGATTACCGGTTTAGCCCCGGGGATATCGTCCAGGGGACGGTTTTTGCCCTGGAGCCGAAGGGGGCGCTGATCGATATCGGGGCCAAAACCGCGGCTTTTTTACCCTTGCAGGAAATGTCCATCAATCGGGTTGATAGCCCGGAGGAAGTCTTGCGCCCGGACGAAACGCGGGAGTTTTTTATCCTGTCGGATGAGAACGAAGAGGGGCAGTTGACTCTCTCGATCCGCCGGATTGAGTATATGCGCTCCTGGGAGCGGGTGCGGCAGTTGCAGCGGGAAGATGCGACGGTGCGGGCTACCGTGTTTGCCATCAATCGGGGGGGCGCACTGGTGCGGATCGAGGGGCTGCGTGGCTTTATCCCGGGGTCCCACATCAGTACGCGCCATGCCAAAGAGGATTTGATGGGGCAGGAGCTGCCCTTGAAGTTTTTAGAGGTGGACGAGGAACGCAACCGGCTGGTGCTGAGTCACCGGCGCGCCCTGGTGGAACGGCAGATGAATAAGCTGGAAATCGGGGAGGTGGTGACCGGGACGGTACGGGGCATCAAGCCCTACGGTGCGTTTATTGATATTGGTGGGGTCAGTGGCCTGTTGCATATTTCCGAAATCTCCCACGAGCATATTGAGACGCCCCATAATGTGTTTGCGGTGGGGGATGAGCTGAAGGTCATGATTATTGACCTGGACGCGGAACGGGGCCGGATTTCCCTTTCCACCAAGCAGTTGGAGCCGGAACCGGGGGATATGGTGCGCAACCGGGCGCTGGTGTTTGAGCGGGCGGAGGAGATGGCCCAGCGCTGGCGCGAAAAGCAGGCAGCGAAGTTGGCGGGCTTGCCGGAGGAGGGGCAGACCCCAGAGGCGGTACCGGCGGCAACGGCGGAGGAGGACCTGGAACCGGCGGCGGCTGTTTAGTAGCTCCATGCTGGCGCAAATCTGGCAGGATAGCCTGACGGTGTTCTGGGGAGAGTGGCTCGACCTGCGGGTGCGACTACCCCAAGTTTTTGCTTCGGGATTGGTATCGCCAATGATCTATATCCTGGCGTTTGGGTTCGGGGTGGGCAGTTCCCTGACCAGGCCGCCCCTGGGGAATTCCTACCTGGAGTTTATCCTACCGGGGATGGTGGCCCTGTCTTCGATGATCATCAGTTTTGCGGGCACGACGTTTTCCATCTGCGGCGACCGTTTGTTTAACAAAACCTTTGAGGAGTTGTTGCTGGCACCGGTGCATCCTTTAGGGGTCTACCTGGGCAAGGTGATGGCCGGGGTGGTGCGGGGTATGCTCACGGCGGCAGCGATTATTCTCATCAGCATTGCCTTTACCGGCCGGTGGTGGGGATTTTTGCACCCCCTGTTTTTGGGGATGGTGTTGCTCAATAGCCTGGTGTTTGCCGGTTTGGGGGTGATTGTGGGGTTGAGCGTGGCCTCCCTGGAGACGGTGGGGCTGTACAACAATTTTTTGATTGTGCCTATGTCATTTTTGGGGGGCACGTTTTTTGACCCGGCGACGGTGCCGCCCCTGTTGAAGCTGATCGTGTATGTAATTCCCTTGACCTACGCCAGTATCGGTTTGCGGGCCAGTGCCCTAGGGGGAGAATTTCCCTGGTATGCGCCTTTGGTGTTGCTGGGGGTGGCCGGTGTGTTGGCCGCCATCGGGGCCTACCAGTTCGCCCATCAGCAGGATTGATGCGGGGGTGGTTTCGTTCGGTCTCGTTTACCTGCCGGTGTGCCGGGGTTTGGTGACCCGCAGAAATTGGGAATCGCTGATGCGGGGACGGCCATCGAGCCAAACGACGGTGTAACTGCGCTCCTCCTCCTGGGTGTCGCCATTGGGATAGAAGTAGGTGTTGCGCCCAACCAATTCCAGCCGATCCGGGGTTTGGCTGACCAGGCGCAGGTCATAGACGGTTACCTGGGTGAACTGGGCAAAAAAAGCGGGGTCGAATTGGGCCTGCATCGCCGGGGTATAGGTTGCTGTGGCTGCTGCCCAATCTTTCGCCGACAGCGCCTGGTAGAGGTTTTGGATCAGGGCAATCGCCGCCTGTTCCCGGTCATTAGCCACGGCTATCCCCGGAACACCGCGCCCTTGACCGCCGTGGGGGTTGGGGGTGGGTGCCGGTGCTGGGGGAGAAACCTGCTGCTGATTAGAAGGCGTCGGGGGTTCCTGCCCGAGGAAAAAACGGGCAACTCCAACCGCCAGGATGGTCCCCAGTAGGCCACTGACCAGGGCAATCGTCCAACCTTTAGCCATCCCGTACCAGTGGGGGAACCTGCCGGTGCCAAGGCGTGCTTTGTTCGTAGGCATGGGCAATCTGCAAAAGGCGGGTCTCCTGCAGCACCGGTCCGATGATTTGTAGCCCAATGGGTAACCCCTCCGCCGAGAAGCCACAGGGGACGCTGATGGCCGGTAGCCCCGCCAGATTCACCGGAATGGTCATCAAATCCGTCAGGTACATACTCAGGGGGTCCTGGCTCTTGCTGCCGATGGGAAAGGCCACCACAGGGGCCGTGGGGGACAACAGGGCTTGCACCTGGGTAAACGCCCGATCAAAATCCCGCCGGATCAAGGTGCGCACCTTCTGGGCCTGCAGGTAATAGGCATCGTAATACCCCCGCGACAGGGTGTAGGTCCCCAACATAATCCGCCGCTTGACCTCCGAACCAAAGCCCTGACCTCGGGTTTGTTGGTACATCGTTACCACATCCTCTGCCGCCACCCGCAGCCCGTACTTCACCCCGTCGTAACGGGCTAGATTGGCCGAGGCCTCCGCCGGCGCCAGGATGTAATAGGCGGCCAAGCCCCTGGCAAACATGGGACAGGAAATAGGAACCACCTGCGCCCCCAATTGTTCCAACTGGACCACTGCTGCCTCAAAAGCCTGGCGCACTTGCGGGTCCACCCCCTCTCCTAGGGTTTCCTGGATGACCCCCAGGGTGACCCCCGCCAGGGGCCGATCCGCCGGTAAGGCCCTCAAGGCCTGAACATAGTCCGGGACAGGGGCAGGAATGCTGGTGCTGTCTTTCGGATCATGCCCAGCGATCACCCCCAGCAGGATGGCCGCATCCATTACCGTGGGTGCCAGGGGGCCAATTTGGTCCAGGGACGAGGCGTAGGCCACCAAGCCATAGCGGGAGACCCGGCCGTAGGTGGGTTTGAGACCGACCACCCCGCAGAAGGAAGCGGGCAGACGGATGGACCCCCCCGTATCGGACCCGAAAGCGGCTACACATTCCTGGGCGGCCACCACTGCCCCTGACCCCCCCGACGACCCCCCCGGCACCCGCGTCACGTCCCAGGGGTTGGCGGTGACCTGATAGGCGGAATGCTCCGTGGAACTACCCATGGCGAATTCGTCCAGGTTGGTTTTGCCCAGCATCACCGCCCCAGCCTGCAACAGGCGGTCCACTACCGTGGCGTTGTAAGGGGGGATATAACCCGCCAGGATACGGGAAGCACAAGTTGTCGGGATGCCTTGGGTACACAGGTTATCCTTCAGGGCGATGGGAATTCCCATGAGCCATCCCAGGTCCTCCCCCCGGGCGCGACGGGCATCCATTTCCCGGGCCTGGGTCAAGGCTATATCGGCGGTGACGGTGAGATAGCCCCTAATGTGGGGGTCCCGCTGCTCGATGCGCCGGAGATATTCTTCCACTAGGGCCACGCTGGTGAGCTCGCCCTGGCGCAACCGGGTTTGCCACTGCTGAATCAAGGACATGGTTGTACCCCAAGACCGATTTTTACTTTATCACCCGCCCTGGCCGCGCCGGTGTCCTCCATTTGCCAAAGCGCCGCTCTATCACCTATGGTGGTCTATGGCTTCGTGGTGGGGAGGAGACAATGGCTGTACGTGTGGGCAGTCCGGCACATCGGGATTTGTTTTGTCGCAGTTTATTGGAAACACACCGTACCTATGACCCAGCCCAATTCCCCTGGCCGGATTTAGACCCAAAGACCCTGGCGTTTTTGCGGGGGATTCCCTTCTGGCAGGAGGCCCTAGCGACGGAGAAACGGGCGGGGGAAATGGCCCGGGCCTTTGCCGCCGAAATTGATGACCCCCTGGTGCGGGAAGCGGTGGCTTTACAGGCGGAGGAGGAAGCCCGGCATGGACGTTTGCTGGCCTGCCTGGTGCAACACTACCAGATTCCGGTGGAGGTGGATCCCCCCTATAGGCCGCCTGCCAACTTGAAACAGGCCTTTATTGACTTTGGCTACAGCGAGTGTTTGGATTCGTTTTTCGCCTTTGGTTTTTTCCGCATTGCCCAGCAGTCGGGCTTTTTCCCGGAATCGTTGTTTACCCTATTTGACCCCATTATTGATGAAGAGGCCCGCCATATTGTGTTTTTCGTCAATTGGATGGCCTACCAGCAAGCCCGTACAGGCCGGGGATTTTTCCTGTATCGGGGCCTGAACACCCTGTGGAATTACGGCAAGGCTCTGGGCCATTTGGTGGGGGCGGTGCGGGGCGCAGATACGAGCGGTGCGGGGTTTACGGCTACCGGCGCCCTGGTGTTTGCCCCAGATTTGACGCTGCGCCGCTTTTTGCAGACCTGTCTTCAGGAAAATGCCCGGCGGATGCAGGCCTTTGACCCGGAATTGCTGCAACCGCGCCTGATGCCCCGCCTATCCCGCCTAGTCTTGAGCCTACTCCACCTATGGCCCCAGAAACGCCCCCAGGTCTCACCGGCCTAGTGCTACTGGCGGTGCAAGGGGTGGAATACCGGGCGGTACGGCGCGGGGTGACCTCCCCTTGGTCGGTCCTACCGGTGCCCTTGGGGGTTGCTGACCTGGCCGCCTGGTGGGAAATCTATCAACCCCGGTTGGCGGGACGGCCGGCGGTGCTCCTGGGGTTGGCGGGGGGGTTGCAACCGGAGTGGGGGGTAGGATCGGGTGTCATCTATCGGGGATGTACGGCGGGGGATACGGGCGCCACCAGCCAGTGTGACCCGGAAGTCACCCAGTGGTTGACCCAGCGCTTGGGGTTGCCCTTGGTGCAGGGGTTGACCCTTCCCCAGGTGGTGACTCAACCTCGGGATAAACAGGCCCTGGGCAAACGCTTTGGCTGTGCGGTGGTGGATATGGAAAGCTATGGTCTGCTGGCCTATCTACCGCGGCTGGGGGTGGTGCGGGTGGTGAGTGATACCTGGGACCAGGCTTTACCAGACCTGAATCGCGCCATCCTTCCCGAGCGGGGCCGATTACATCCCCTGCGCCTGGGACAGGTCCTGCTGCAACAACCCTTAGCCTCCTGGAGGTTGATACACCATAGCGCCCAGGCGTTGCACCGATTGACGACCATCGCCCGGCGACTGACGAGCAATGCTGAAAAAAACTACAATAAAACAGGTACTACGCCCGTATCCGAGATACAAACGTAGGTAGTCAACTCATTGGTAGGACGGTTATGAGCGATTTACAAGCCCAAATTCAAGCGGAACTGGAACAGGCGCGGGCCATTTGCCAGGAGAAAGGGATTCATTCGCCGGAGTGCGCGGTGGCCTACGATACGGTGGAGGAGTTGCAGGCGGAAGCGGCTCACCAGCGGCAAGCGCAACCCCCGAAAACCTCCTTTGAGCAGTACTGTGACGCCAACCCGGATGCCGCCGAGTGCCGGGTCTACGACGACTAAAAGCCAACCGTGGGGCCGCCGGTGCGGGTAGTGCAATTGACCGATACCCACCTTTTTGCCGACCCGCAACAGACCCTTTTGGGTTGTAATACGTGGGCGACGTTGAAGGCGGTGGTGGCGGCGGTTGTGGACTATGCGCCCGACCTGGTTCTACTGACCGGGGATTTGTCCCAGGATGGGAGTCCTGCCTCCTACCGGCAACTGGTTGCAGCCCTCCGTCCCCTGGGCTGTCCTCTTTATTGGCTGGCGGGTAACCATGACGCCCGCGACACCCTGGCGGCAGTTGTGACGGGAGACCGCTGGCGACCGGAGAAGCGCTTTACATGGGGTGGTTGGTATTTTGTGCTGCTGGACTCCACGGTACCGGGAGAGGTGGGGGGTTACTTGCAGGGGGCGGAGATGGCGGAATTGGCCCGGGAACTGGCGCAACAAACGGCCCCAACGCTGATTGCGTTGCACCATCCCCTGTTCCCGGTGGGGTCCCCCTGGTTGGACGGGAGTCGGGTGGCCAATCCTGAGGTGTTTTGGTCGGTGGTGGATGCCCATCCCCAGGTGCGGGTGGTGATTTGCGGCCATGTCCACCAAGAACAGACCTGGCAGCGGCGGGGGGTGACCTACTACAGTACCCCTTCCACCTGTTTGCAATTTGCCCCCGGGGCGGCTACCTTTACGGTGGACTCTGCCTTGCCGGGTTTCCGGTGGTTGGAACTCTGGCCCGACGGTCAATGCCGCAGTGGCGTGGTGCGGGTCCCCTGTCCAGTGACAGTTGAGCAGGGAGCGGGTGGTTATTAGTCAGGGACCACCATTTTCCAGGGGACGCCTAGGTGTGATAACCTAAAACAAGGTAGTTGTTTGGCCCACAGCAACGTACCCATCCATCGTAAAAGTTTGTCACAATTTGGTCTGCCGATTGGGCCTCGATGGCCACTGCTGCTGTAACTTTTTCCCAATAGGAGGTGCTCCATGACTGTGCGCATTTATGTCGGGAATTTGCCCGAGGATACCAAGAAGGAGGAACTGTTGGAGACGGTGTTCCGTGATGTGACCGCTATCCAGTCCCTGAAGTTGATGACCAACCGCAAGACCCAGAAATGCCGAGGTTTTGGTTTCCTGACGGTCAAGACGGAAGCGGAGGCGGATGAGCTGGTCAACCGGTTTAACGGTCAGACCTTTCGGGACCAGGTGATCAAGGTGGAAAAGGCGTTGCCCCGCACCAAGGAGAAGGAAAAGGATAAGGAAACGCCGCCGGTGGCAGCAGCGGAGACGGCACAAAAGGTGGAAAAGCCGGTTAAAGGTAGTGGGGTTGAGCGTCCCACACCCCGGCGGGAGGCTACTCATCGCCACCAGCAGCGGCCCGGCCAGCGGCGCAAAGTGGGGTCACCGGCGGCTGTGGACGGCGATGCGGATATTCCCGAACCTGATCCCCGTTGGGCGGATGCGCTGCGGCAACTGCGGGAGCGGCTGGCCCAACAGGAAATCCAGCTAAAATAGAAAAACAGCGTTTGGCGGATCGGTTGAGCCACCCCGTTCCTATGAAAGCGACAACGCAGGTTTGTTTTCGTTCGGCTTTGATTGATTCTCAGGTGATTACCCGCAACCGGGGGCGACGGCTGGGGGTGGTCAGCCAAGTCTGGTGTGATGTGGACGCCTGGCAGGTGGTGGCCTTGGATATTAAAGAGTCCCTGGTGAGTAACTATTTACCGGGCGAGCCGACCGCTTCCCTGCGCTGGGAGCATGTGCGTCAGGTGGGGGATGTGGTGCTGGTGGAGGATGACCAGGTCTTGGAGGAGTTGGATTTGTCCCCCTACACCCGCCTGGTGGGCATCGAAGTCATTACGGAGACGGGGGAGTTCCTGGGCAAGGTGCGGGATTTTGAGTTTGACCTGGCAGAGGGGCGGATTTCCCATCTGGTGATCGATGCCCTGGGGGTGCCGCGGATTCCCGCCCGCTTGGTCAGCACCTACGAGCTGTCCGTTGAGGAAGTCGTCAGCGTGGGGGCGGACAAGTTGATTGTGTTTGAGGGGGCAGAGGAACGACTCCGGCAACTGACGCGGGGGTGGCTGGAATCGATTGGCGTGGGCAAACCCCCTTGGGAACGGGAGGGGGACCCGAACTACTTACCGACGCCGGTGAGTGTGGAAAACCGCTTGGGCAGTGGTGCACCGACTGAGACGGAGCGCCGGCGGGTCACCAGGCAGGAAGAGACCTGGCGTGAACCGGAGGAGGCGCCGGCACCCCGTTCTGTACGCAAACCCAAGCGCCGGGTAGAAACGGCCTATGCGGAGCCCGTGGAGGAACCGGAGCCGGTTATGGATGAAGACGTGACGGCGGATGTGTGGGCGGAACCGGAACCCTATCAACCCCCTATCAACATCCCGCAGCGGCAGCCGGAGTATGAGGAGGAGACGAACTAGTTGGCGGTGCCGTTTTGGAAATACCACGCCCTAGGGAATGATTATCTGGTGCTGGACCCGGACCAGGGGGGTGGGGACCTGACGGCTTGGCACATTCAACGGTTGTGTCACCGGCACTTGGGAATTGGGGCAGACGGGATTTTGCTAGGGCCGCTACCGGCGCCCGAGGCGGATTTCGGGGTGCGGATTTTCAACCCGGACGGTTCGGAGGCGGAAAAAAGCGGCAATGGGTTGCGCATTTTTGCTCGCTACCTGTGGGACCGGGGGCAGGTGGGGGAAACGCCCTTTCAGGTGCAAACGCTGGGGGGACGGGTGGAAATGCAGGTCCAGCGCCAGGGCCGTCAAGTCCGGGTGGAGATGGGGCAGGTGTCCTTTCAGAGCCGCTTGATCCCTGTGGCCGGCTCCGACCGGGAGGTGATTCAGGAATCCATCACGGTGCTGGACCGGACGTTTACGTTTACGGCGGCGACGATTGGCAATCCCCACTGTGTCATTGTGGTGCCGGAGACCCATCCTGACCTGGCAAAAACCTACGGCCCCGCCCTGGAAAATCACCCCTTTTTTCCCCAACGCACCAATGTGCAGTTTGTCCAGGTGTTGTCCCGGCAGCGGTTGCGGTTGGAGATTTGGGAGCGGGGGGCGGGGTACACCCTGGCGTCTGGGAGTAGCAGCAGTGCGGCGGCAGCGGTGGCCCACCGGCTGGGTTTGTGTGATGCCGAAGTGACGGTGGACATGCCAGGGGGAGAACTACAGATTGCTCTCACGCCGGATTTGCAGGTGACCCTGACGGGACCGGTGCAGGGGATTGCCCAAGGGACCTTGGCCCCGGATGTATTTGCCGATACCTGACCTAGCGCCGGTGTTCCCATTTCCACAGGACCGCCGATAGTCCGTTGGTCACGGCGTGGGCTACGACGGACACCAGCAGATTCTCCCGCCACAAAACCGTGCTCCCCAGGGCCAGGCCAATGAGGGTGGCCCAGAGGCCGTAGGGCCATTGTCGCCAGCTGCCCATGTGCAAGATGCCAAAACAGGTGCTGCTGACCAGTAAAGCCAGCCAGGGGGGGGTGAGGGCTGCTAGGATCACGCCACGAAACAGTAGCTCCTCGCTCAAGGCCGGCAGTAGGGCTAACCATAGCAGGTCGGGCCAGACCAGGGGAGTCAGCACCAGGGCCATATAATCCTCGCTGCACGCCCGGTAACTCGGCCACAGCCGGTAGATCACCCGACTCAAACCGGTAATGCTCAACCCCAGCGCCACGCCCCACCCCACATCCGGTACATGCCAGCGCAGGGGGAATTGGGCTAGGGGGTCAAAAAACTGCCACAGGCGCGCTACCAGCAACAAGCCTGCCGCCGTCAGGCCCATGGCCACCAGAATTTCCCAGCGGGTTAAACGGGGGGTGCTGGTCATGGACTATATCTCCGGCCACACCAGCGCCAGTCCACACCCGCTTTGTGGGCCGCCAACACCCCCACAGCCTCCAGGTAGGAATCAACCTTGACGGCGGGGATACCGAGCGCTTCTGGAGTAACAGCCATGCGGGAGGTGTTTTCCGTTACAGCAATCACCAACTTGCCCTGGGCGGCCCAATG
The DNA here is from genome assembly GCA_039794565.1 of Gloeomargarita sp. SRBZ-1_bins_9. Classification (NCBI taxonomy): domain Bacteria; kingdom Bacillati; phylum Cyanobacteriota; class Cyanophyceae; order Gloeomargaritales; family Gloeomargaritaceae; genus Gloeomargarita; species Gloeomargarita sp. SRBZ-1_bins_9. Next base: position 15,509 of record JAUQVX010000015.1, read on the forward strand.
GATGACAGCGGCACCCCCACAGGCTGTGGCTGGCACCACCACCGCATCCACCGCTTCGGTCCACACACTGCCCATCACTCGCTGGGAAACGTAACCGGGAGCGCGGCTCAGCCCCACCAGCACCGACGGCAAAAAGGTGTAGCCCAGTTCCTCCGCCGCCGCCCGGGGATTGACCGTGGCGTCTAGGGGCAAGGGACGCAAGGCCGGCGCATGGGCACAGGGCAACTGGAAGGTCTGCACCACCAGGTGACTGATCACCGCCTCGGCGCCCGCCAAGGGGTCCACGCCCTGTCCCTGCCGGTAATCCTGCACCAGATCGGCATCGGCGTCCGGGAAGCGGGCCACCACCGCCACAGCCGTCACCTGGTCACGTTCCTTCAAGACGCCCACCGCCCGCAATAAACTCTCCGGTTGGGCTAGAGTTCCCCAGGTGGCGCCGGAGGTTGTCCTGGCCAAGGACACCCCCAGGGGCTGGTCGGTCCGCACCCACCCAACAATGGGCAATCCCAAGGTCGCCTGGGCCGCTTGCACAGCTTGCTGGTGTCGCAGTTGCAGATCCGGTTCCATGCCCCCGTCGATCACCACGCCAATGCGTTGTTGGTGGACCGGCTGCAGCCCCCACACCCCGGCGGCCAATTGATCCAGGGCGTACCCCTCCACATACCAGACCCGATCGCTGGGCCAGTACAACATCGCCCCGTTCAGTACATTCGGATGGGTGATGAGGTAATCCACCACCTGGGTCAGGGCGCGTACCACCGGCAGGGCATCGCCCGCATATCCCCCCACTGCCGCCCCAATGCCGGTCGGAATGATCAGTGCTGCGATGTAGGGCCGGGAACCCACCATTAAAACATCTGGGTTTCTTCCGTGTTGACCGTTGCCGATTTAATACTGCGAAAGTCAATGGTCTCGGTGTGCTTTTGGAATTCCTCGTCCGTCATATAAACGATGGAATAACGGGCCTCCACGTCCCCAAAGCTAATCCGGTCCCCGTCTTGCAGTTCCCCCGAGGTCCATTGCCGGTCGTTCACCCGGGTTCCATTGGCACTGCGGTTGCCCTGGGCATCCCCGTCCATCAACCGGTAACGATAGCCCTTGGTCTGGGGATTGGGCACCCGCAACAGGATGGCATGACGCCGGGATACGGTTTTCGACTTCACGACAATGGCATTGCTCGGGTCGCGCCCTAGGGAGTAGGTGGCTGCCTCCAGGGCAATGGCCCGGGTGCCGTCATCATCGTGGATGATTAACAAATGCCGCTCGCGGGGCGTGTCGCTCATAGGGCACCTAAGTCCGTCGCCAACGCCTGGTTTCTTGCTTCTCCATCATACGTCACTCCCCGGCCCTTGGGTTACTCGGCTAACTTTTGCTTCAACAATTCGTTAGTGCGTTTGGGGTCGGCCCGCCCGTTGCTACGCTGCATCACCTTGCCCACAAAAAAGCCAAACAGTTTCGTCTTGCCCGCCCGGTATTGCTCCACTTCCTGGGGATGGGCCGCCAGCACTTCGTCAATCCAGGCGCCGAGCAGTTCCGGGTCCGACACCTGGGTTAACCCCCGGGCTTCCACCAGGGCCTTGGGCGACCCCCCTTGGGCCAGTAACTCCGGCAGTAGGTCCTTGGCAATCTTGCCGCTGATGGTGCCTGCCTGGATCAATTGGATCAATTCTGCCAGTTCTGAGGGACGGCAGGCTAGGTCGCGGATGTCCCGCTTTTGCGCCTTCAACCAGGCCGTTACGTCGCCGGTTAACCAGTTGGCTGCCAGTTTGGGGTCTGCTCCTGCTGCCACCGTCGCCTCAAAGTACTCGGCCATCGCCCGCTCGTCGGTCAACACCCGGGCGTCATAGGCGGACAAATGAAGTTCTTCTTCGTAGCGATGGCGTTTAGCCGCCGGCAATTCCGGGAGTTCCTGGCGCCAGCGTTCGATCTGTCCCGGCGTCAGTTGAATCGGGGGCAAGTCCGGCTCCGGGAAATAGCGGTAGTCGCTGGCGCCCTCTTTGCTGCGCATGCTGACGGTGCGTTGCCCCGCTTCATCCCACAGGCGGGTTTCCTGGATAATGGGTTCGCCTTTTTCCAGGGCGGCCATTTGCCGTTTCGCCTCGTAGTCAATCGCCCGCTGGAGAGCACTAAACGAGTTCAGGTTTTTGATTTCCACCTTGGTGCCGAACCGGCTTTCCCCCACCGGCCGCACGGAGATATTCACATCACAGCGCAGGGACCCCTCCTGCATATTGCCGTCGCATACCCCCAGATAGCGAACAATCCGGCGCAACTCCTGGGCGTACTCCGCAGCTTCAGCCCCCGAGCGCAAATCCGGCCCGCTGACAATCTCGCACAGGGGCACCCCGGCCCGGTTAAAGTCCACCAGGGAATAGTCCGCCCCCGCCAACCGCTCCGCCCCCGCGTGCACCAATTTGCCCGCGTCCTCCTCCATGTGCAGTCGCTGAATCGTCACTCGCTTGCGATAAAAACGGCCCTGGTCATCCGGCAGTTCAATTTCCAGCCAACCGTTGGTGGCAATGGGCAGGTCGTACTGGGAAATCTGGTAGTTCTTGGGTAGATCGGGATAGAAATACTGCTTGCGGTCGAATTTGCTGTAGGGGGCAATAGTGCAATTCAGGGCCAAAGCCGTCTTGACCGCATAGGCCAGCACCTGTTCGTTCAGTACCGGCAAAACCCCGGGATGGCCCAAACAAACCGGGCAAATCTGGGTATTTGGGGGAGCGCCAAAGGCCGTGCTACAGCCGCAAAAAATTTTGGTGGCCGTCTGAAGTTGACAGTGGATCTCCAGACCGATGATGGTCTCGTAGCGGGTGGCAACGGTTGCACTCATGCTGGCCCCGGAACCGACGTCCTTTTTCTAGTATAGGCCGGTCCTACTCCTGCACCCGCCACAGCAGAACCTGCTTGTCGTCGCCGCCGGAGACCAGCAACCGGCCGTTAGTCGTTATCGCCAGGTGCTTCACCGCTTCCCGATGCCCTCTCAGGGTGACCACTACCGACCCATCGGCCAGGTCCCACACCCGGATGCCTGGTTCCCCCACCGTTCCCGTCGCCGTGATCAACCAAGCGCCATCCGGGCTAAACAGCAAGTCATAGACAATGCCCGGCGCCTTTAAGGTGCGCAACCCATGCCCCTGGGTCATCTCCCACAGTACAATCCGCCCGTCCACACCGCTACCGGCGGCCAGCACCTGACCATCGGGGCGAAAGGCCAACGACCAAATCCCCTGGCGCAGCTCCGGGCGCGTGAAGGTATAACGGCGTTGGCGTTGGGGGACATCCCAAACTTCCACCAGGGATTGACCTTGGCTCCCGGCGGCGACGAGGGCGCCATTGGGACTCACCGCCAAGGCATCAATCTTACCTAGCGCTAGCAGGTCCTGGGTAAAAGTGGGGCTGCGGACGGTTCGCTGTAAATCCCACAGGTAAATCGTACCGTTGGCGTCCCCCACGGCCAAAAAACGGCCGACGGCATCCGTGGCCAGGGCGGTAACCACACCTTTAGGAACAGTCAACGGCCCTAATTGGCGACCATCCGGCACAGACCACAGAACCAGGCCACTCCGGTCAACACTGACCAACTGTTGCCCCTGTCGCACAAACGCCAACCCCATCACCGGACTTCCGGCAGACCGCAAACGCCGTTCCCTGCCCTCCCCCCCCACAGACCAGAGCGCAATGTAGCCATCGTCACTGCTGACGGCTAAATGTTCCCCCTGGGGATCGAGGGCCAAGGCGTTGACCTGTCCCGGTGCCGTGATCACGGTGGGGGTAGCGGCAAACCGCGGTACGGTGGCCCCAGGGTTCTCCAGCGGCCGATCCTGGACAGCAGGACGTTCGTACCACCACCAGACGGCGCCGGTTGCCAACACCAACAGCCCCCCCACTAGGCCCAACCGCCAGACCGACGGGCGATGACGGGTTGGGGGGCAGCGTTTCTGGGTTGCCGGTTCTCGTGGTGCCGCTGGCGGCGGGGACGGATCATGGGGTCTCTGGGTGGCAGCGACCGCCGGATAGCCATTGGCCCCCATCAGGGCCGGGTCCACTTGGTAATGCAAGAGCACCACCGTCACGTTGTCGTGGCCGTTGCGCCGGTTGGCCAGGTCAATCAGCCGCTGGGCCGCCGCCACCCCATCCCGCTCCCCTCGCAAAACCGGCAACAACTCCCAGGGCCAGTACTGGTCCACCAGGTCGTTATCGCTAAGACCATCCGAGCAGATCAGCAGGAGGCTATCTTCCTCGTCGAGCAGCAACCGCTGGATAGTAGGGTGCAGAACGTTCGATGCACTGATGCCCAGGGCCTGGACCAAAGCCCCCGCCGCGGGTTGACGGATGGCTTGGGGATAAAGGCTATAGCCCAACCGCACCTCCCGCGACGCCACATCATCATCCGTGGTGACTTGGTAACAGCCGTAGGGGGTGATCCAATAGGCCCGACTGTCCCCCACATTGGCCACAAACAGTTCGTAGTCCCGCACAAACGCCAGGGTCAGCGTCGTCCCCATGCGCTGGCGTTCTTGCCGCTGCTGCTGGTTGTTGAGGTGGTTGAGCCGGTCGTTGGCCTGGCAAATGGCCCTGACCAGTTCCGCCGTCACCGTCTTGGTATCCAGTTGGGCGAGCAGAGGGGGATGCAGATGCTGGCTGACCGCTGCGATGGCCAGGTTGGCCGCCATATCTCCCCCCTCGTGGCCCCCGATACCATCGCAAACCACCGCCAGGGACGCCCTATCGGTGTGGGACTGGTGGGGAGGGGGGTAACAGGCATCTTCATTACGGCGGCGGGTGGGGCCGGGGTCGGTCTGGGTGACGATACTCACCTGGCTAGGCCACTGGTCCCGAAAGCGCCCCAGGGTTTGCTCAATACGTTGTAACCAGTCTTCCGCACCAGTGATTTGCTGCTGGATCATAGCCTCACACCACTGGGCCAAGGGTTCTTGCACCCCTGGTCTGGCGCTGGGCACCAACCGTTGGAGCAACTCCCCCAGGCGGGCCAGCGTGACCGGTTCAGGGTCAGGCACCAATTCCCGTAGGCGCAGCACCGGCCCTTCCACCCGCAACAGTTGGGGCTTCAACAGACTACTTGCCACCTGCTGGTAATACAGGGCAGGCCATAAACGGGCCATTTGCCATAGCCAATTCAATTGCCGAAATGCCGTCGCCTGGGTCCAGGCCGCACCCAACGGCTGAGCCACCTGCTGGTCAGGGAGAGGGTCGCCGTATTCCTTGGGCAACAAGGGGGCATGGGCCAGCAGTAAGCGCAACTGGTTCCCCACCGGTATCACCCCATAAACCTGGGGCACGTGCAGTCGCCAGGGAAACAAACGTAAGTAGGGCTGGGCCGCTAACGGCACCGTATCCACACTCAAAGGCGGGCGTCCGGGTTGACTATCCAATAACAAATTGGGTCCCTGCAGGCGATACCGCTGGCGATAGGGACGTTCGAGGTCCGTTTCCTGGAACGGTTCACCGGGAACCCACAGGAAAAGCCTTTTGACCGGCGCCCCGCAGACTTGGCAGAATTGTTCCGTCCCCGGATTGAGACTGTAGCAACTGGGGTTGGCACATTCGATAGGGTCCATCCATCCTGCCAGAGGGTGATGCCGGTTTGCCTACCGATCTTAGCCTACAGGTCTTCCAAGGCCGCAATCCCCGGCAGGATTTTCCCCTCCAGCAGCTCTAAACTGGCACCGCCTCCCGTAGAAATGTGGCTCATCCGGTCCGCCAGACCCGCCTGCTCCACCGCCGCCACCGAATCGCCCCCGCCAATGATCGTGGTGGCCCCCTGAGCGGTTAAATCGGCCAGAATCTGGGCGACCGCCCGCGTCCCGGCGGCAAACCGCTCAAACTCAAACACCCCCATCGGCCCATTCCACACCACCGTCTGGCAGCCCTGCAACGCCTGGCGAATTTGCTCCACCGACGCTGGGCCAATATCCAACCCCATCCAGCCCTCGGGAATGGCCGTCACCGGTACCGTTTGGGCCTGGGCATCCGGGGCAAATTTATCGGCCACCACCACATCCGTCGGCAGCAGCAATTGCACCCCCCGCACCTGGGCCTTGGCCATCAGGTTTTTCGCCAGCTCCACCTTGTCCGTTTCTACCAGGGATTTGCCCACCCCCAGCCCCTGGGCCAGGTAGAAGGTGAAAATCATCCCGCCCCCGAGAATCAAACGGTCCACCTTTTCCAGCAGGGCCTCGATCACCCCAATTTTGCTAGAGACCTTGGACCCGCCGATGATCGCCGCCAGGGGCCGCCGGGGATGTTCGATCGCCCCCTGCAGATACTGCAATTCCTTTTCGATCAAAAACCCCGCCACCGCCGGTTTCAGGTAGTGGGCCACCCCCTCGGTGGAAGCATGGGCGCGGTGGGCTGTTCCAAAGGCATCGTTAACGTATAGATCCGCCAGGGCCGCCAGTTTTTGGGCAAAGACCGGGTCATTGGCCTCCTCTTCAGCGTAAAAACGCACGTTTTCCAGCAGGGCTACCTGACCATTTTGCAAACGTTGCACCACCTGCTGGGCCGCTTCACCGATGCAATCCGGGGCAAAGACCACCTCCGTGCCCAGGAGTTCCGCCAGCCGTGCCGCCACCGGCGCCAGACTATTCCCCTCCTTGACCAGCTTCACTTCGCCCGTGGTTTTGTCCTTTTGGAAAGGCCGGCCCAGGTGGCTACACAGGATCACCTTGGCCCCCCGTTCCCGCAGGTATTGGATGGTGGGGAGCGCCGCGCGAATCCGGGTGTCATCGGTAATCCGCTGTTCCTTATCCAGGGGGACGTTGAAATCTACCCGTACCAGGACCCGTTTGCCCGCCAGGTCCGCCTCCGTTAAACTGGCCACCGTTTTCTTCGCCACGGCATTCCTCCACCCAAATCTGGAATAATCGAGATTGATCTCGCACCCTATTGTACCGGTGAACCAGTCACCTGCTGGTTATGTTTCACAAAATTCTGCTGGCATTGGACCCCCATCGGGAACCCCTGGAACCGGCCCTGGCCCTGGTGACCTTTTGCGGCGCGGAATTGACAGTTTTGGCGGTAGCTCCTACGGACGCCGAGGTGCCCACAACCGAAAGCTGGCTGGGGGAGGTGGCAGCGGCCATTGCAGAAAAAGGTATCAAGGCAACTCCCCTGGTGCGGGTGGGGCAACCGGCCTTTGTGATCTGTGATGTGGCGGACGAATTGAACGCGGACCTCATCATCATGGGTTGCCGGGGGACAGGACTCACGGAAGAGGGCATGGCCGAAAGCGTCAGCATCCGGGTGATCAACCTAGCCCCCTGCCCGGTGCTGGTCATCCCCTAAGCCCCGCGCCAGTCCGTTCAACCCCAGCACCACCGCTACCAACCCGAGGGCTGCGGCCCAGGCCAAGGCTTGCTGGTTGGCAAAAGGCGACAGGGCAAAGGTGTAGATCAAAACGGGCAACGACGCCACCGGCTGCGTTAGCAGGGCCTCTAGACCCAGTTCCCGCAGGGGTAAGTAATGCCGGGAAAACAAGGCCGTGAACAACAGGGGAGCCGTTTCTCCGGCGGCCCGGGCCAAGGCCAAGGTCAACCCATCCCGTATCCCCGGCCAGGCTTGGGGCAACAACACCCGGGTCACCAGCTGCCAGCGGGTCGCCCCCAAGGCCCAAGCCGCCAGCCGTACCTCCTGGGGCACTGCCGCCAACGCCAGCCGAGTGGTGGTGGTCAAAACAGGTAGCATGATCAGCGCTAAGGCCAGGGCGCCCGCCAGGGTGGAAAACCGCCGGGTGTGTACAATCACCACTCCGAACACAAACACCCCCACCAGGATAGAGGGCACGCCCGCCAACACCTCCAACCCCAGACTTAACCCATTCGCCAGGGAGGGCCAGGGGCAAAACTCGCTCAGGTACACCCCCGCCAACACCGCCACCGGCCCTGCCAGCAACACCGCCAACAGCAACAACAGGCCACTGCCCACCAGCGCCGGGCCTAATCCCCCCCCCGCATCCAAGGGCGCCGGAGGCAAGGCCGTCAGCACAGTCCATCCCCCCCGTAGCCACTGGACTGCCCCCCGGTAGGCTACATAGCCCAAAATGGCCCCCAAAACCCCCAGCACCGTCACCAGCGCCAGCATGGTCAGGGCCGAGAGGACCCCATCCCGCAGCCGCCGTCCAGTCATCCTTGCTCCTGCAACCGCTGCCCCACTACCTGTAATTGGGACGTGCGAAATCCCCCCGCATCCACCAGCGTAACCTGGGGGGGCACCAGGGCCGCATCCCCAGGGGAACCCACCAGCACCACTACTACCCGCTGTCTTAATGCCGTCACCGCCTGTAGCACCTGCCGTTGCCCCGGATAGCGCTGGGCGTGATAGAGCAACAGCACATGGGTCGTGGTTGAGGAACATGCCGGCAAAGGTGTGGAGTCAGCCAAGGACGTCATCACCACCTGGGCGTCCGGCAGCCGCAAAAGCTGGGCCATCTGGCCTGGGTCGAACCAGCAGGGTTCAAACAGCACCCCCTCCGCCAGCGGTCCCACATCCGGCATGTATAGGCAAATGGGGTCGGATACCGGCAACCATCCCTGGGGGTCGCGCACCACTTGGACCGCCGCCTGGGCTATGGCCATCGCCAAGGCAGTTGCCGGTTCCGGGTGGACCGACGTCAACACCTGGACCACATCCGTCCGGGCCACCAATTGGTCAATCCGCGCCAGGGCCATCTCCTGCTCCGGCAACTCCCCCCTTTGTTCTGCTGCCGTCAAGACCTCCATAACGTGGGCGATTTGGGCCTCGCTGGCCTGACCGACAATTGCCACGTCGTGCCCCGCCTGTAACGCCTGCCGCACCCGCTCCGGCAATGACCCCTGTAATTGCAGCGCTCCCATGCCCAGGTCATCGCTGACACAGACGCCGGTAAACCCCAACCCCTGGCGCAAATAAGTGTGAATCAGCCGCCGGGAAAACGTGGTGATGGCCTCTGGGTCCAGCGCCGGCGCTTGCAGGTGGGTGGTCATCACCGCCGGTATCCCTGCCTGGATTAGGGTTCGAAACGGCTGCCAATGGCATTCCCACTCAGTCAGTGACAGAGCCACCTGGGGCAAACGGTCATGGGGATCTATTACTGCCGCTCCCAATCCCGGAAAATGCTTGGCGCAGCCTGCTACCCCAGCCCGTTGCATACCCCGCCACAGGGCTACCCCCAACCGGGCCACCAATTCCGGTTCCCGACCGAACGAGCGCCACCCCAGCCCCGGATTCGGCTGCGTCCCCATCACATCCACCACCGGCGCCAGGTTCCAGCCGATGCCCAACGCCCGCAGCTCCCAGCCCATCTGCTCCCCCATTTGTTCCGCCCAACGTTCCGCCTGGGTTACATCCCGTTGCCCCACCTGTCCCAGGGCATAATTCCCCGGCCATACCGTACTGCCAGCCAAATGGCGTACCACCTGGCCCCCCTCGTGGTCTATCGCCACCACCAAGGGTCGCCCTAGTTTTTCCCGCAACCTCAACAACCGTTGGGGCAACTCCTCCAGGGGCATCACTTGGGAGCGAAACAGCAGCAATCCCATTGCCCCCGTCTGCTGCAACCGGTGCAACGCCGCTTCCCCCACTGGTCCCGGAGGCGCCCCCACCAGCAACCGCCGTCCTACTTCAGCCATGGCGTTGGCAGTAGCGCTCCACCAGGACCATCGCCGCCACATCGTCCACCGGACCCGGCAAAGGCCGCAGCCACCGGGGCAACCACCGCCGCCAACCCCGCGCCGGATGCACCTCCCAGTACCGCCGCTGCGCCTCCAGGGTGCTATAGCGCTCATCCACCAGGGCCACCGTGACTCCCGGCAGCTGGTCTTGCACCCATTGCCGCCAGGACTGGGCCGTCGTTTGGTCCCCCATCACCACCACCGCCGGACCGTACTGGGCGACCAACTGTTGCAGCAACGCCAGGGTTTCCGTCGCCGGCACCACCCGGTGAAAGAGCCAATCCCCCTGGACCGAGCGCACCGCCACGCCGCACTTATCCCGTCCCGGGTCCAACCCCACAATCACCGGCATCACCGGGGCAATTCCTGCAAAACCTCCCGGGCCGCCGCCAAGGTGGCGTCAATGTCTGCCTCCGTGTGGGCCAGGCTGGTAAAGCCCGCTTCAAACTGGGAAGGCGCCAGATAGACCCCTCGCTCTAGCATCCCCCGGTGAAAACGACTGAACTTTTGCAGGTCCGACGTCTTCGCCTGGGCGTAATTCTTCACCGGCCCCCGGGTAAAGAAAAACCCAAACATGCCCCCCAAACTGCCGCTGCACATGGGGTGGCCCAATTCATCGGCGATTGCCTGCAACCCCTGCACCAGGCGCGTAGTGATGCGCTCCAGTTGCTCATACACCCCCGGTCGTTGCAGCAGCTCCAGCGTTTTGATCCCCGCCGTCATGGCCAAGGGGTTACCCGAGAGCGTCCCGGCCTGGTACACCGGACCTGCTGGCGCCACCATTTGCATGATCTCCTTGCGGCCCCCGTAGGCCCCCACCGGCAACCCCCCGCCAATAACCTTACCCAGGGTAGTCAAATCCGGCATCACCCCAAAGTAGGCCTGCGCCCCCCCATAGCGGATACGAAACCCCGTCATCACCTCATCAAAGATCAGCAGCGCCCCTTCCTTTTGGGTCAATTCCCGCAGCCCCACCAGAAACTCCAGCTCCGGCAGGATAAAGCCTGCATTGCCCACCACCGGTTCCAGCACTACCGCCGCAATTTCCCCCGGATACTGGGCAAACAGGGCCTTGACCGCCTCCAGGTCGTTGTAGGGCGCTGTCAAGGTTGCTGCTGTCACCGCCTTGGGCACCCCCGGCGAATCCGGCAACCCTAGCGTCGCCACCCCCGACCCCGCCTTGACCAGAAACATATCCGCATGGCCATGGTAGCACCCCTCAAACTTGATCACCTTCTCCCGCCCGGTAAAGGCCCGTGCCAGCCGCAGCGCCGCCATACAGGCCTCCGTCCCCGAATTGACAAAGCGCACCATTTCGATGCTGGGCACCGCCGCGATCACCATTTCCGCCAGGATGTTTTCTTGACGGGACGGGGCGCCGAAACTGGTCCCCTTCCAGGCCGCCTCACAGATGGCTTGGATCACCTCCGGGTGGGCATGGCCACAAATCGCCGGCCCCCAGGTACCCACATAATCAATGTACTGATTGCCGTCCACATCCCAGATATAGGCCCCCTGCACCCGGTCAAAGACAATGGGCTGGCCCCCCACCGACTTAAACGCCCGCACCGGCGAACTCACCCCCCCCGGCATCAACTCCTGGGCACGGGCAAACAAACGCTGGGATTCCGTTGTGTTCCAAGCCGTGGCAACCATACTCTTTAGTCCCGTCCTGCTAGGCCAATGTTCCTGTCTATTTTACCCCTTGGGGAGCCGCCTCGCCGCTAACCATTTCATTGCCTTATAGGTTGCAGTAACTGAAATTATCAAATAAAATCGGCTTATTTTTTACCACTAGAAAGCTAAAATCATCCTCACTTTGCAAAGACTGTAACACTGTTTAGGATGGAGAGCAACCATGGTTTTTGGACTTAGAAATGCCCTGTTTTGGGGCTGTTTCATCTGAGATAATGGAGGAGTTGCGCGTGGCTAATCAGGGTTTAAGTCCGCGGAAATTTTTAACTGGCGCCGGCACGGCAACCGAGTTGGTTTTTAGGAACAAAGCTGCCGGTTGTGCTCAATCAGCGAGTAAACCGGAAACGACCAAAATTCAGTTGGGTTACCTGCCCATTGTGGGGTCGGCGCCCCTGATCATTGCCCAGGAGAAGGGGTTTTTTGCCCAGTACGGTCTGCCGGGGGTGGAGGTGATCAAGCAGGTCAACTGGGCGTCGGCCCGGGACAATGTGGTGATCGGCGCGGCGGGGGGCGGCATTGACGGGGGGATGTGGCAACTGCCCATGCCCCACCTGATCACCGAAGGGGTGATCACCAACGGCCAAAAGGTGCCCATGTACGTGCTGGCCCAGCTGATTACCCAGGGAAATGGCATTGCCATCGCCGGAGCGCACCAGGGGAAGGGCATCCACCTGCGCATCCAAAACCCGGATTACATCAAGGGCTTCAGTCGCACCAACGGGCGCAAGTTCCGGGCGGCCTATACCTTTCCGGGGGGCAATCAGGAGTTGAGGAGGCGGGTTTTCTGGCGGTCTTGACGGCGCAGATGTGGCCGGCCCATCCGGAGGAGTACCTGGCGGTGCGGGCCGACTGGGTAGATCAACATCCCCAGGCGACGCTGGCGCTTCTGCAGGCGGTGATGGCGGCCCAGCAGTG
>JAUQVX010000016.1 GCA_039794565.1 Gloeomargarita sp. SRBZ-1_bins_9
CAGGCGGAGCGGGAATACGACCTCAACCGAGCCGCCACCTTGAAATACGGCAAACGGGCTGAACTGGAAAAACAACTCCAGGCCACCGAAGCTAAACTCAAGGAGTTGCAACGCTCCGGCAAAACGCTGCTGCGGGAGGAGGTCACCGAAGCGGACATCGCCGAAATCATTGCCAAGTGGACGGGGATTCCAGTGACCAAGTTGATGGCTTCGGAGAAGGAGCGTCTGCTGCATCTGGAGGAGGAACTGCACCGGCGGGTGATTGGCCAAGAGGAGGCGGTCAAGGCCGTAGCCGAGGCGATTCAACGCTCCCGGGCGGGCTTAGCGGACCCCAACCGGCCGATTGCCAGCTTTATCTTTCTGGGGCCGACGGGGGTAGGAAAAACGGAGCTGGCCAAGGCCCTGGCAGAATACCTGTTCGACACGGAAAAGGCCCTGGTGCGCATTGACATGTCGGAGTACATGGAGCGGCACACGGTAGCCCGGCTGATTGGGGCGCCGCCGGGGTATGTGGGGTATGAAGAGGGGGGCCAACTCACGGAAGCCATCCGTCGCCGGCCCTACGCGGTGGTGTTGTTCGATGAGATCGAAAAGGCCCATGAGGATGTCTTCAACATCATGCTGCAAATCCTGGATGATGGGCGCTTGACGGACTCCCAGGGCCACACGGTGGACTTCAAAAACACCATCATCATCATGACCAGTAACCTGGGGTCACAGTACATCCTGGATTTGGCGGGCCAGCCGGACAAGGATGAGGAATTGCGCCAGCGGGTACTGGGAGTGATGCGGGACCACTTCCGCCCGGAATTTCTCAACCGCATTGACGAGATCATCATCTTCAAGAGCCTGACCCGCGAGCAACTGCACCAGATTGTGAAATTGCAGGTGGAGCGCTTGCGGCAGCGGCTGGCGGAGCAGAAGATTAAGCTCGAACTTACGGATGCGGCGATCAATTTCCTGGCGGAGCTGGGCTACGACCCGGTCTATGGAGCGCGTCCGTTGCGCCGGGCTATCCAGCGCCATCTGGAGAACCTATTGGCCAGGGAGTTGCTCAGGGGGACGTTCCAGGAGGGGGATACGGTGCGAGTGGACGTGGTGGCCGAACGACTCGTCTGCCAGCGAGTGTAAAGCTTTTTCACAAGCTGGCCCGTTGCCGGCTTAGGAGTGGTACGATGCCATCGAGTTCTTCGTGGTGGAAGTGCCTATGACCCTGGATTTGAATACGCCGGCGCCCATTTTCGGCGGTAGCACGGGCGGGTTGCTGCGCAAGGCCGAGGTGGAGGAAAAATACGCCATCACCTGGAGCAGCCCGAAAGAGCAGGTGTTTGAAATGCCCACCGGTGGGGCGGCGATCATGCGGGAGGGGGCGAATTTGCTGTACCTGGCCCGCAAGGAACAATGCCTGGCCCTGGGCGCCCAACTGCGCAGCAAGTTCAAGATTGACTATAAGATTTACCGGATTTATCCCAACGGGGAAATCCAATACCTGCATCCGGCGGATGGGGTCTATCCCGAAAAAGTGAATCCGGGGCGGCCTTACGTGGGCAAACTGGACCGGCGTATCGGCCAAAATCCCGAACCGGCCAAACTTAAGTTCACCGGGCAACATCCCTACGACGTGCAGTAATGGCAAGTGCCCCCGACCTGCTCCCTACACCCTGCGGGGTGTTTTTTTATGTCCCTTGTCCGAGCGGGGTGCTATCGTGTATAGTAAGAGATTGTGACGTTTTGGTTGTCTTTGATGAACACCACCCACGTTCCGTCCCCAGCGGCCTTTAAACCAGCTTGGTATGTAATTGATGCCAAGGGCCAGCGGTTAGGGCGTTTGGCGAGCAAGGTGGCGCGGATTTTGCGAGGAAAAGAAAAGCCTATTTACACCCCCTACTTGGACACGGGGGATTATGTGATTGTGGTCAATGCCAAAGAGGTGGAGGTGACGGGGAAAAAGCGCACCCAAAAGCTCTACCGGCGGCACTCCGGGCGACCGGGGGGGATGAAGGTGGAAACGTTTGAACAGTTACGGGCGCGGTTGCCGGAGCGGATTATTGAGGAGGCGGTCAAGGGGATGTTGCCCAAGAATCGCTTGGGGCGGGCATTGTTTACTAAATTGCGGGTGTACGCGGGGCCAGACCATCCCCATCAGGCCCAACAACCGCAGGTGATTCGACTGGAGGAGGACGTGTAGACCTATGGCGCAACGGGTGACCTATTGGGGCACGGGGCGGCGGAAAACGGCGGTGGCACGGGTACGGTTGTCTCCGGGTACGGGTAAGGTGATCATTAACGGTCGGAATGCCGAAGAGTATTTACGGGGGATGCCCACCTGCCTGGCGGCCCTCAAGGCGCCCTTGGAAACTTTGGGTTTGGAGAATGAGTACGATATTTTGGTGAATGCCCATGGGGGTGGATTGACGGGGCAGGCGGAGGCGATCCGGTTGGGGGTGGCGCGTGCCCTGTGTCAGTTGGACCCGGATAACCGTCAGCCCTTGAAGGCCGAAGGCTATCTCACCCGTGACCCCCGGGCCAAGGAACGGCGCAAGTATGGGTTGAAGAAGGCCCGTAAGGCGCCCCAGTATTCCAAGCGTTAATCCTAAGGAGGCAAGGCCTATGCCCAAGCCTGGTATTCATCCCGAATGGTATCCTGAAGCGCCGGTCTATTGCGAAGGCAAGGTGGTAATGACGGTCGGCTCCACCAAGCCCCAGTTGCATGTGGAAATCTGGTCGGGTAACCATCCCTTTTACACCGGCACCCAAAAAATCGTTGACACGGAAGGGCGGGTGGAGCGGTTCATGCGCAAGTACAGTAGGCCGACGAATAACGCCACCTCCGCTAAAGGTGCCCAATCGGAGGCCAAAGCCGGTCAAGAAATTAAACCGGTGCCCAAGACTGGGAAACCGGCCAAACCCGCCAAGAAAAAATAGGTGCCTTTCCAAGGTTGGTTCCAGCGATTGCCGCGCCGGTTCACCTTCACCCGCGTTGGCGCTATCTTCACCACCATTACTGTGCTGGTGAGCATCGGCGCTTTCAATACTGGCAACAACCTGCTCTATCTACTGCTGGGGATGTTGCTGAGTTTGATCATCGCCAGTGGGGTGTTGTCGGAGGAGGCGATGAAGGGGCTGGCGGTGGAGCGGGTTTTCCCCCGTCAGATATTTGCAGGGACGCCGGCGCTGGTGGTCTTACGGGTGCACAATCGCAAGCGGCGGATTCCTACGTTTTCGATCCGCATCACGGACCGCGTGGGCGGGGGCGTAACTGCACCGAGCAACTACTTTTTACGGATTGACCCTGGCCAGACGGTAGAGGGGACCTATCGGTTAACCTTTCCCCGACGGGGCTGGTGGACCCTGGACGGCTATGAATTGAGCACCCGTTTTCCCTTTGATTTGTTTTGCAAAGTGCGGGTGGTGACGGCACCGGTGAGTGTGCTGGTGTATCCGACGTTGGGACAGCCCCCCCCGTTGCGGTCCCTGGCGCTGGTGGGGCAAGGGGAACGTCCTCAGATGCGGGTCGGCGGCGAGGGGGAATTTTTGGCCCTGCGGGATTTTCGGGTGGGGGATGATGTGCGGCGGATTCACTGGAAAGTTTCGGCCCGGCGGGATACCTGGCTGATCCGGGATTTGGAGCGCCAGGAAACCCAAGCCCTGACCCTGTATTTCTACAACGTTTTGCCGGTGGGAACTGACCCCCAGCGGGGTGAACAGGGGATTGCTATTTGTGCCGGTTTGGCGCGGGATTTACTGGCGAAGGGTTATCCAGTAGCCCTGGTGACAACGGACACCCGCACGGGTTGGGGACAGGGATTGGGTCATTTGGATGCCATTTTGCAGGTACTGGCAGTGATGGAGTTTAGGGAGCAACCACGGCCACAGGTGCCCTTGACGGCGCAAGACCAGTGTATTGTGTTTACGGCTGAGGGATTGCCTCCCCTGGGGGAAGCGCCACTCCTGGCCCGCATTGGCTTTTAGGGGCATAATAGGGGTGAGTCCGGCTGCTGGAGGAGAACCCCCATGCGTATCCTGCACACCATGCTCCGCGTCAGTGACCTGGAGGCCTCTATCCGCTTTTACTGCGATGTGTTGGGAATGAAATTGTTGCGGCGGCAGGATTACCCCGAGGGGCAGTTTACACTGGCATATTTGGGTTACGGTGATGAGACCGAGCAGACGGTTATTGAGCTGACCTACAACTGGGGGCAAAGCCACTACGACTTGGGGAATGGATTTGGTCACATTGCCCTGGGGGTTGATGATATTTACGCCACCTGTGAGCACATTCGGGCCAAGGGGGGAAAAATTGTGCGTGAACCCGGCCCCATGAAACACGGTTCTACCGAAATTGCTTTTGTGGAAGACCCCACCGGGTACAAGATTGAACTCATCCAGCTCAAGACCTACGAACCTTTCCAATCTCCCGCTGGTTAGGGTCCCGTTCCCCATTCGGCCTAACCACAAGCCCTAGCCGTTGTAGTCGTAGATGAGGGTAGGTCCTCCCTTGCTCAACTTAGAAGACCACGAAAGGTTGGAGGCCCCCTTCAAAACAACCACATTTGATGTTACAGGCTCCACCATAACCCCTGACCGACCTTTCCGCATCCCGTTGACAAGCACTTTGGGCTTCAACGTGAGTGGCGTATTGACCACAGAGGGTGCCATCCCCCCCCGTCGTTCTAAAACATTCTGCTTGCCAATAACAACAATAGGATTTCGTTTCCGCAACCGGGTTCTCTGTTTGTGACTCTTTCGGTTGACTACATAGGGGGCGACAGGTATCGCAGGGACAGTGACAATTGGGTGGGTTACCCCAGGCTTCCAGAGTTGCTTGGCAATCCGTAACGGGTTGGGGTGTCGGTATCACTTGGCCATGGGTCACGGAAGCCAAAGACATCGTGAAAACATAAACCAGAATCCCTGAAAGATACCTCCTGCCTACTTGTTTCATCCCTCGGTTGCAGCAGTGGTCCTTTATACATCCATCGTAACTAAAACATCTGCCAAAGATGAAGCTCTAGAGCCTTTAATTGGCTAGTTCGGTCGGAGCATGCTCGGGCGCCTTAGATTGTCGTATGGCCAGGGAGTGGGTCTAGCTGCTAAAGACACGGAGCGCAGGCTTGCCAAGCTGAGCTAGAGAAGGCAATGACCAGCCTGGCAGGCAACCCACTGCTCCAGTCGTCCCCCCTGGCGTGGTGGCACCAGCATTAGGATAGAAGGGGAAGGGCAGGAGGGTCGGGATGAAGACGGCACAGGACCTACAGCAACTGCTCCAGCGCAAGTGGGGCCATGCCTACGACGTACAACTGCGCCGCCTGCGGAACCGGGTTTACTTTCAAGTCATGTGGCGCTACCTGGAGCAGGCTTCATTTCCCCTCAGTGAGGAAGAATACCTAGACCACCTGCACAACATTCTGCTGTACTTGCATGAATGGCAAGTGGTGGATCAGGTGTGGCAATGGTTAGAGCAGACCCGGGAACGGCCGCGCCTGGGACGAGCGGTCAGTTTGCCCCTTCCTCTCGGTCAACGGGCGGCAGAGTGGTTGGAGGACCTAGGATAAATGCCGGAAGCCGATGTGCTGATCCTCACCAACGGTCCGGGGGAGGTGGCGACCTGGGTGCGTCCGGTGGTGGAGCAATTGCGGCAAAACTGGGGTGAACGCCTGCGCATTTCGGTGGTGCTATCGCCCTGCCCCCACAGCACCGGTTCCGAGACCCGTGTCTTAACCCACATGCCCGGCGTCACCCGCGTCCAGGCAGCAAACCATTTCTGGCCCTTTTTGCTGTGGGGGCAAACGGCCGAGCGGTGGGATTGGCTCCCCCGAGGGGTGGTCATCTTCCTAGGAGGCGACCCGTTCTATGCCCTGGTGTGCGGCTGGCGTCTGGGCTACCCCACCTTGGCCTATGCCGAAGTCCGGGTTCGCTGGCCTCGTTGGTTTACCGCCCTGGCCCTGGCCCATCCCCATCTCCTGGCCCAGGTTCCTCCGCCCTGCCGACAGCGCGCCCGGGTGGTTGGGGATTTGATCGTGGCCGCCGCCAGCGCCTGGGAACAACCTGTCCCCCCCCGACGCCAAATCGGTTTTCTACCGGGTTCCAAACCCTATAAGCTTACCCAAGGCGTGCCCTTTTGTTTGACGGTTGCCGCCTGGTTAGGGGAGCGTTACCCAGAGGTGGAATTTGTCCTGCCAGTGGCCCCCACCCTCACCCTAGAGGACCTGGCCCGCTATGCTGACCCCCAGACCAACCCCTTGATTCCGGCGTTAGGTTGGGCATCTGGGACCCTGATCCAGGAGCAACAAGCCTATGACTTTGTCCTTAAAAATGGTGTACGGGTGCGTTTGGTAACAACATTTCCGGCCTATAAAATCCTGCAACAGTGCTGCCTGTGCGTGACCACCGTAGGGGCCAACACCGCTGAATTAGCCGCTTTGGGTGTGCCTATGCTCGTCCTCCTGTTGACCCATCAACCCTTGGGAGAAGTGGCGCGGGCGTGGGATGGGCTGGCGGGCATCATGGCCAATCTACCGGGTATGGGACCTCTATTTGCCACCCTCTATGCCCGGTGGATGCAGCGGCGTTTGGGATGGCTGGCCTGGCCGAATATCTGGGCCAAACGCCCAATTGTGCCCGAACTGGTAGGGGCGATTGCGCCGGAGATGGTAGGACAAATGATTAGCGAATACTTGCAGCATCCGGAACAACTAGACCACATCCGCCAGGAACTCCGCCAAGTCCGGGGGCCAACTGGTGCAGATCGGGCCATCGCCCAGATGATAAAGCAACTGTTAACCAATGGTAGGATAGACCAAGTTCATGCTTAGGTTACATCGGTGCTGTACTTCTACGGCGAACCTCCATACCTATTACTGCTGATGGGGTTACTGGCTGCTCTGGCCTGCGGTAGCTCCTTGAATGCCCTACTCAAGCAGGCGATCCAATCCTGGCAAACTCAACATTCCACGCGCACCCTGGCGGATTTACGGCGACAGTTGCAGTTACCCATCATCGGTATCAACGGCGGTATGACCGGTTTTTTGATGGCTGGCCTGCACATTTTCGGCTTTCCTTGGCAATGGTCGTTGGGGGCAGCGGTTGGGCTGGCGGTATTGACAACGCTACTGGTCTGGGTCCAGTTGAATCGCCTACTGGGGGAATTGGAACGGGGTAATCCTGCTGCTTTATCGCTAGACAACCTGTTTTTCTGACCCTCCACGCCGGCGGATGCATGGCTGGATGTCGTGCAAAGCCCATCTTCCTGGATTTGACCACCGTGGCGGGAGAGCAATTTTTACCGGTCTAATCTATCAAGCAGTGATTGTTCACGGGTCGTTTCTGCCAAACCTGTTTAACCAGTATTTTACAAGGTGCCTCCCTCGGTATTTGACACCAATTCGGGTGCGTTGCAATATGGCAACTTTTCCCCAACCTACAGGCTGAAAGGCTTGCTATCCTCCGGCTCAAGGATTGCTGACAGCCTATCGGAGCGGCGGGATTTGAACCCACGACCCCCACTACCCCAAAGTGGTGCGCTACCAAGCTGCGCTACGCCCCGACTCCATCCTTTCTATCATAGCCCATTTCCCACACTTGCCAGCACCCACCCCTTCCCTTTACACTATTACTCATAGTCGTTATGAGTTTGTTTTACCATGGGCACGCCTGTTGTGGAGAATTTGGTGATTATTGGCTCAGGACCGGCGGGTTATACAGCGGCGATTTATGCAGGGCGGGCCAATCTCAAACCGCTGGTGTTTACGGGGGTAACCCGGGGCGGCCCCGCCGGCGGCCAGTTGATGACCACGACGGAGGTGGAAAATTTCCCCGGTTTTCCCGAGGGTATTACGGGGCCGGAGTTGATGGAACGGATGAAGGCCCAGGCGGTGCGTTGGGGGGCAGAGCTGGTGGCTGAGGATGTGGTGGCGGTGGATTTGCGCCAGCGGCCCTTTGTCCTGCGTTCCACGGAGCGGGAGGTCAAAGCCCATGCGGTGATTATTGCCACGGGGGCGACGGCCAAGCGGTTGCACCTGCCTTCGGAAGAAAAGTTCTGGAATCGGGGAATTTCCGCCTGTGCCATTTGTGATGGGGCGTCGCCCTTGTTCCGGGGGGTGGACCTGGCGGTGGTCGGCGGCGGCGATACGGCCTGCGAAGAAGCGTTGTATTTGACCAAATTTGCCTCCCATGTGCACATGCTGGTGCGTTCAGGACGGATGCGGGCCAGTAAAACCATGCAGGACCGGGTGCTGCGCCATCCCAAAATCACCGTGCACTGGCATACGGAAGCGGTGGATGTCTATGGCCATGAGCAGTTGGCGGGGGTGCGGGTGAAAAACAACCAAACCCAGGAGGTGTGGGACTTGCCCGTGGGCGGGTTGTTCTACGCCATCGGCCATACCCCCAACACGGATTTGTTCCAAGGGCAATTGCAACTGGATGCCGCAGGCTACATCGTGACGGAGCCGGGGTCGGTGACCACCAGCGTCGAGGGGGTGTTTGCCGCTGGGGATGTGCAGGACCATCAGTACCGACAGGCCGTTACAGCAGCAGGTACAGGCTGTATGGCGGCGCTCCTGGCGGAACGGTGGTTGTCGGAGCATGGGTTGATCCAGGAATTTTCCTCGACGGCTACACCGGCAACAGAACCCCCCTCCCCAGGGCCACCGGCAGCAGCACCCACCTTTGACCCCAACGCCACGATTCAAGAAGGCAGCTATGCCCTGCGCAAGCTCTACCACGAAACCGATAAACCCATCTTGGTGATGTACAAGGCGCCGGGGTGTGGGCCCTGTCGCTCCCTGAAGCCCATCCTGGAAAAGCTGGCCCAGGAGTTCGCCGGGCAAATGTATCTGGTGTTGATTGACATTGAACAGGACCCGGAAATTGCCCAGGCGGCGGGGGTGACGGGCACACCGACGGTGCAACTGTTCCGGCACAAGGCCAAGATTGACGAGTGGCGGGGGGTCAAACCCAAAAGTCTCTACCGCGAAGCGGTGCAACGGTGTCTCATGGGGGCTGCCGGTTCCGTACAATAGGGGGAACGGGTCAACCCAGATGACGATGGCGACAACTCTGGCGCAAATCAGTGCATACCTCGACCGCATGCATTGGCGCTATGACCTTGACCCGGAGCGCAACCGCATCGTCACGGGGGTCAAGACCACCAATCTGGAGCGCCTGCTGCTGGTGATTGCCCTGGAGGAGGACGGGGAGTTTTTCAAGCTCTATGCTCCCCAGGTGCTGCAAATCCAGAACCACCCCCACCAGGCGGCCGCTTTGCAAGTGCTGCTGACCATCGCCTGGGAAACCAAGATGGTGCAGTGGGAATATGACCCCAGCGACGGGGAAGTACGGGCCATCATTGAATTTCCCCTGGAGGATGCCCCTTTGACGGAGCGGCAATTCCTCCGCTGTCTGGATGCCCTGGTGCGCATTGTGGACGAAAAGGCCTACCCCCGCCTGCAACAGACCCTGGCCACCGGCGAAGACCCGGGCGACATTACCGACGACGAGCGGTTTTTGCTGGAGTTTGAACGGCAACTGCCGGGGGTGGCCGAGCGCATCTACCGGGCCGTCCTGCGCCGCAAACAACGCATGCAGATGCAGGACTCTGCCTAGGCTCCTAGCCACTCCCGCAGCAGGGGGTTGACCAGCTCTGGCGCTTCGTCCTGGGGGCAATGGCCTACAGCAGGTAGGGAGATAAAGCGCTCAATGGTGGGGAACTGTTCTGCCAAGGCTCGTCCCTGGGCTATCGGTTCCCAAGGGTCGGCTTCTCCCCATATCAACCACACTGGGCAGCGCACCTGGGGCAACAAGTCCTCCAGCAGCGGTCCGTCGCTATAGCGCACAAAGGCCAGAAACACCCCCACCGCGCTGGGGTCCTGGGATGGTCGGTACAGCAACTCCACCAGTTCATCGGTGATGGCCTCCTGGCGGGCGTAGGCTTGGGTTAAAATCTGGCGGATCACCGACGGGCGCGCCAACCGGTGAAAAAACCACCGCCCGAAGGGTTCCCAACCCAGGAGTTGTTGCAAAGCTACCGCTCCCCAACGCCGGTACCAGGGCAACAGATGCCGTTTGCGCCGGTGCAGCAACCGTAGGGAGGGGTTCAACAGGGCCACCCGCATCACCCATGCTGGGGCCAGCACCGCTGCCTGCAGGGCTACAATCCCGCCGATGGAATTGCCCGCCACCGCCGCCGGCCGCTGCACCACCTGCTGAATAAAATCCGCCACCAGCTCTCCCCACAACTCAAACGTGTAGGCCACCGCCGGTTTAGCCGACCCCCCAAACCCCAACAGGTCCAGGGCATAAGTTGGATGCTGCTCCCCCAAAACCGGCAGATTGCGCCGCCAATGGTCACCGGACGCCCCAAACCCATGGACCAACACCAGCGGCATCCCCCCCTGATCCGCCCCCGCCACCTGGTAACGAATCCGGTGGCCTCGCCACAAATAATCCATACTATAACGAAACCTTCATGTCCTACTTGAAGTTTACTGAAGAAAAGTGTATTTGGGTAAAGAGGGTGTAAACGTCGGTCCGGTCAAGGATAGGCCGAATTAGATGTTAGTACAGGAGTCTGGGCGGCGGCTGGCTTGAGGGGAATACGTACTGCAAAAATACAGCTAAATAGGCCATGAATCGGGGATTTAGCGCCCTGGGTGGGCAACCTGAACCGTGACCACCAATTACGAAGTTTTCTGAAGGGAATGTTGAGGCTGTGTCAGGATCGAGGGTAGGGAAGCCCTTTCCCCAAGCCCTTGCGTTGCAGGTGCCGGTCATGTATAAGGCAGTGGTCAACCTGAATGAGCAGTGGATCGTCAGTGAAATCGAGGCGGTGTTGGATAGCTATCCCCATCACCCCTACCAACAGGCCTTTGCCATTCCCGAATTGCGCCAGGAATTGGTGGTGTACGTGCTCAACCATTTGCCCCAGGCGGGGATGTACGTCACCCAGGACCAGGTGTGGCAGCAGCGCCAACCCTGTACCGCCCGGCGGTTGGAGATTGAAAAGCTGGTGCACCAGGGCATCCAGGACATTTTCCAACAGCGCAGCGACTGGATCAGCCATCACATTCCCCAGGTGGTGGAAGCCGGGCGGGAGCCGTCCCACTGGTTCGGTTAACCCTGGCCCAGCCGTTGCAGGTGCAGTACATCGCTCATCTTGCGCACATGGCTCAGGGCCGTTTGTAGTTGCTCTAAGTTCAACACATCCAGCCGCAGGGTAATCACCGCCGTTTGGTCCGCATGGGTGGTCATGCGCACATCGCTGACATTAATGCGCTGGTCGCTTAAACGGCTCAGCAGGTCCCGCAACACCCCCACCCGGTCAATGACCGTGACTTGGATGACCACCGGATAGGTTTGCCGCCGGTCCTCCACCCCGTCCCAACTCACCGGCAGGAGGCGTTCCACCGGGATGGGTTTGAGGTTGGGGCAGTCCTGGCGATGAATGGAAATCCCCCGCCCTCCCAGGGTCACCACCCCCACAATCGGCTCCCCGGGAATCGGTTGGCAGCATTGAGCCAAATGGTGGGCCAATCCCTGTAAACTGGCGATTTCCCCGGCCGGGGCGGGTTTGGTTCCCAGGGGTGCTTCCGGGGAGGTGAGCTCCTCCGCTTGGGTTTGCTGCTTGATCACCTCCTGCCAGCGGCTGATCACCTGATTCAAACTGATTTCCCCATACCCCAAAGCCGCCAGTAAGTCCTCCACCTGGTGGTAGTTGCACCGCTGGGCCACCTGGAGCATAACGTCCGATTTAAGCAGATTATCCAAACCCGTGCGCCCCAGTTCCGCCTCCAACAAGGCTTTGCCCTGGGCGATGTGGTCCTCCCGGTTGAGCTTCTTGTACCACTGGCGGATGCGGTTGCGGGCTGTATTGGTGACCACAAAGTTCAACCAATCCAGGCTGGGACGGGCGTTCTCCCGGGTTAGGATTTCCACAATGTCCCCGTTTTTCAAAGGGGTATGCAAGGGCACTAGCCGGCCATTGACCCGCGCGCCCCAGCAGTGATGGCCCACCTCCGTGTGAATCCGGTAGGCGAAATCCACCGGCGTGGCCCCTGCCGTCAAATCCACCACATCCCCCTTGGGCGTAAAAACGTACACCTCCTGGTCAAAGAAGTTGTCCTTGATGTTGTCCACGTACTCCTGGGCGTCCTTCAAATCCTGTTGCCATTCCAGCAACTGCCGCAGCCAGGTAAAGCGCTCCTCCACGCGGGTTAATTTGGCGCCACTGCCGGCTTCCTTGTATTTCCAATGGGCGGCAATCCCGTACTCCGCTACGTAGTGCATCGCCAGGGTGCGGATTTGTACTTCCAGGGGCTTGCCCCGCGGTCCAATCACCACCGTGTGCAACGACTGGTAGTTGTTGGGTTTGGGCAGGCCGATATAGTCCTTAAAGCGCCCCGGCACCGGCCGAAAGGCATTGTGGACCACCGCCAGCGCCCGGTAGCATTCGTCCACCGTATTGACAATAATCCGCACCCCCGCCACGTCCATAATCTCGTGGAATTCCTTTTGCTGGCGGCGCATTTTTTGGTAAATGCCGTAGAGATGTTTAGGGCGTCCGGTGATTTCGATGTAGTCAATGCCCGCATCCCGCAACTTACCCCCTAATTGACTAATTACCTGCTCGATTTGCGCCTCCCGGTCCGCCCGTTTTTCCATCACATACTGCTGCATTTGCCGGTAGGCCTCCGGCTCTAAATACTTAAACGCCAAATCCTCCAGTTCCCACTTGAAGCGCCAAATCCCCAACCGGTTGGCCAAGGGGGCAAAAATATCCAGTGTTTCCTGGGCAATGCGGCGCTGGGCCTCCGGTTCCAGGTATTCTAAGGTGCGCATATTGTGCAGGCGGTCAGCCAGTTTCACCACAATCACGCGGATATCCTGGGCCATGGCCACAAACATGCGCCGGAAGCTTTCCGCCTGCCGTTCCGTTTTGCTGGAAAAACTAAATTTAGAGAGCTTGGTAACCCCTTCCACCAGGCGGGTGACCTCTGGGCCAAATTCTTGCATCAGGGTTTCTGCCGTCACCTGGGTATCTTCCAGGACATCGTGCAAAAAACCGGCAGCCACCATTTGGGCGTCTCCTCCCAATTCCCACAGCAGGGTTGCCACCGCCACCGGATGCACAATATAGTCTTCGCCAGACTTGCGTTTTTGCCCGCGATGCAGCCGCTCAGCAAATTCAAAGGCCTTGGTCATCAGGAGGGAGTCCGGCGTGGGATTCCGGTTAAGTTCTTCTAACCAATGAGGACATGCCGCCGTCTGGGTAGCCGCTACGACCGCATCCACGCAAACCCTCGACTGTGGTGGTAAATCCTATCTTAACCGATGCCGCTGCCGCTGGCTATGACGCCGTTCCCAGCGCCCCAGGGTGACCATAGCCGCCACCAGCCCCAGTTGCAAAAGCAGGTTCACCCCCGTGCGCCAACCGCCCTCGCCCCTGAGCAGGTCACCGGCAAACACCAGCGCTCCGATCGCTCCCGATAACCCAAACGCCAGGTAAATAAACTGCCGTAAGCTCCGGTAGGGGGACCGCAGTTCCTCCCGGAAGCGCCGTCGGCGTTCCTCCTCTGGTATGTCCATAACCGATGTACGATTTGGTATCCTTATATTCTAAGTGCCGGTGTAGCTCAGCGGTAGAGCACTCGATTCGTAATCGAGCGGCCGTGAGTTCGAATCTCATCACCGGCTTGGTCAGTTGTCCCTTCTCAAATCGCTATCGCCGTCTCAGATGAGATGTCACCGCAGGCAGATTGGGGTTACCCTAATCTGGCACTATCCTAATGCCGGTACAATCCACCTGTTTCACCAAGGTAGCAACCGGTACACCGGTGCGGGGGTCAGGCCAATGGGGGGCAATTTCCGCCAAGGGCACTAACACAAAGGCGCGCCGGTGATATTCGGGATGGGGAATGGTTAAATCCGGCGTTTGTATCACGGTTTGGTCATAAAAAATAATGTCCAAATCCAGGGTGCGGGGTTGCCATCTACCGGTGCGGACCCGCCCAAAAAACTGTTCCGTCTCCCGGAGAATATGCAGCAGTTCCTGGGGGGAATAACTGGTATCAAACAGGGCGCAACCGTTGAAAAAATCCGGTTGGGGTGGTCCCAGGGGCGGCGTGCGATACCAGTGGGAACAGCGCACCAGACGTAACCCGTGCCGATCCGTCAGATGCTGCAAGGCCCGGCGCAAGATGGTTAAGGAATCCCCCAGGTTACTCCCCAAGGCAATAATTACTGGATGGATGGCAGAGGTCATTCAGTCAGGTCAAAGGGCTAGAGATTCACCACGTAGGCTTCCTGAATGCCTTGCACCTGTAGCACTTTTTCCACCACCCCGTCGGGCAGGGGGTCGTCCACGCTCAAAACCATCACCGCATCGCCCCGCACCAGCTTCCGTCCCACCTGCATACTGGCAATGTTGACGTTTAGGTTACCCAGCAGGGAGCCGATTTTACCGATAATGCCCGGCATATCCTGGTGCAGGGTGATGAGCATGTAACGGGTGGGGGCGACGCTGATGGGAAAACCATCAATGTTGGTGATGCGCAATTCCCCCGTCCCCAGCAAGGCCCCAGCTACACTGTGCCCCCCTTGACTGCCCTGGGCCGTGACCACCAAGGACCCGCTGTAATCCCGCACCGATTCATCCCGGGTTTCCACCACCCGAATCCCCCGCTCCTTGGCCTCGATGGCGGCATTGACATAGTTCACCCGTTCCTGCAGGGCCGGCCCCAGCAACCCTTTAATGGCGGCAATCACCACCGGCTGGCTAGACTGCTTGGCCAATTCCCCCTGCAGGCGCACCTCCAGGGTTTCGACGCGTCCCCCCGCCAGTTGCCCCGCCAGATTCCCCAAAATTTCCGCCAGTTCTAGATAGGGCTTGAGCCGGGTCATCACCTCAGGACTCAGACCGGGGATATTCACCGCTGACCGGGCCGGTAACCCCAGTAACACATCCCGGATTTGCTCGGCTACATCGGTGGCCACATTGCTCTGGGCCTCAAGGGTGGAAGCCCCCAGGTGCGGCGTCAAGACGACCTCCTTGCCCAACAGCAACAGGGGGCTGTTGACAGGGGGTTCCTGCTCAAACACGTCTAGGGCCGCTCCGGCAATGCGCCCTTCCCGCAGGGCATCCACCAGGGCCACCTCGTCAATCAGTCCCCCCCGGGCGCAATTGATAATCCGGGTGGTGGGCTTCATTTTTTTGAAACTTTCCCGGTTGATGAGGTGGGTGGTGTCGGGGGTTTTGGGGATGTGCAGGGTAATGTAGTCCGATTCCCGCAGGAGAATATCCAACTCCACCAACGTACAGCCCAGTTGTTCCGCCCGCTCCTTGGCAATGTAGGGGTCATAGGCCAACAGACGCATCCCCATCGCCCGGGCAATGGTGGCCACATGGGAACCAATTTTACCCAGCCCGATAATGCCTAGGGTTTTTTTATAGACCTCCACCCCCACGAATTCCTGGCGGTTCCAGGCCCCCCTTTTCACCGTCTGGTCCGCCTGGGGGATATAGCGCGACAGGGCCAACATCAGGGCAATGGTGTGCTCCGCCGCCGCAATGGTGTTGCCCTCTGGGGAATTCACCACCACAATCCCCTGACGGGTCGCCGCCGCCACATCAATGTTGTCCACCCCCACTCCAGCCCGGCCAATGATTTTTAGGTTGCGCCCGGCAGCAATAATCTCGGCGGTTACCTTGGTGGCCGACCGCACCAACAGGGCGTCGTAATCCCCAATACAGGCCCGCAGTTCCGCCGGCGTCAGGTTGTGGTGCTGATCCACCTGGGCGACCTGGGACAAGATGGCAATTCCCGCCGGGTCAATGGGTTCGGTTACCAAAACACGGGGCATAAAGGCTGGTCACCAACAACACTTTCATTTAATGTACCCCGTTTGGTAGACATCCCCCAACACCCACGCACCAGGGCGGTCCCTCCCACTGCCGGAAACTCTCCCAACGAATTTAAACTACTATATAAGTTCATCTGTCAATCGGTTGATTTGCGTCAATTTCGGTGGGGTTGGACCCTAGCGATGCGCTCATTGTGACCTGGAAGGGAGGGAGCGCTTGACTGAATTGGTTTTTCCCACTGCACCGATACACACAGCGACATTAGCCAACGGACTACAGGTGGTCTATCACTATCAGCCCACGGCGGTGGTGGCCCTGGAATTCTGGGTACGGGTGGGGTCAGCGGTGGAACCGGCGACCTACAACGGCCTGGCCCATGCCCTAGAGCACATGGTGTTTCGGGGAAGTGAGCGATTGCCGGCGGGGGCCTTTGACCGGTTGATCGAACAGCATGGGGGCTTGACCAATGCGGCCACCAGTCAGGATTACACCCATTATTACGTGGTCACGTCCCTCGACCACTGGCGGGAAAGTTTGACGGCCCTGGCGGATACCCTGTTACGGCCCCAGTTGGCGGCGGAGGCCTGGGAGCAGGAACAGGCGGTGATTGCCGAGGAGTTGTACCAGGCCCAGGACCAGCCCGACTGGGTCGGCCAACAAATGCTTTGGCAATGCTGTTACCCGGACCATCCCTATGGACGACCGATTTTGGGGACGCTAGAGAGTCTGGCGCGCATTACCCCGGCGGTGTTGCAGCAGTTTCACCGGCAGTACTATCACCCCGGCAATATGGTGGTGGTGGTGGTGGGGGCCGTCCCCTGGGAAACCCTGCTCACCACCCTGGAGGAGGTCTGCGCTATCCCAGCGGCACCGGAAGCGACGGTCCCCCAATTGGTGTTACCGGGCTCGATGCAGCCTGGCTATCACCAGCTATACTGGCCCCAGGCGGAACAGGGACGGCTGTGGTGGGTGTGGCCGGTACCGGTTCAGCAGGACCCCATGACGGCCTGGGGGTTAGACCTACTGGCTGCCATTTTGACGGGGGGACGGCTGGCCCGCTTAACCCGACGCCTGCGGGAGGAATGGGGCTGGGTGCAGGAGATTGACGCCGGTTATCAGCACCAACTGGCCGGGGGACACTGGCAACTTACTGCTTGGCTGCCGATAGGGGTTGATCCGGAGCAGGTGCAGGAGGTGATCGCGGCAGAAATCCAAGCCCTACAAGCCCAACCGGTGGCCACCGAGGAATTGCATCGGGCCAAGCGGCAATTGCTCCACGCCCACACCTTCGCCCTGGAAACACCCCAGCAGATGGCCCAGTTGTATGGCTACTACCACTCCATCGGCTGGTTGGCCCAGGGCCTGCAATACCCAGACCGTTTGAACCAACTGGATCGGGAGTGCCTCCAGGAACTGGCCTGTCGTTATCTCCACCCGGACCGGGCTGTGCGGTTGTGGATCCAGCCGGGGGAAGGGACATGAACGTGGAATTGCCAACGAGTGGGTCCCTCCAGGGGCGTTGGTCCCGCTGGCGCCTGGCCAATGGCTTAACGCTGCTGGTGGTGGATAACCCGGCGGCGGATATTGTGGCGGCGCGGCTGTTTTTGCGACCGGGGATGCTGGCGGAATTGCCCCACCAGTGGGGATTGACCCATCTGCTGGCGGCCACCTTGACCAAGGGTACCCAGGAGCGTTCGGCCCAGGACATTGCCCTGACGGTGGAGTCCCTGGGGGCGAGTTTGGGGACAGAGGCAGCGCCGGATTACTTTGTCCTGGGGTTCAAGACGGTCACAGCGGATTTTGTCGAGTTGTTGACCCTGGCGGCGGAACTCTGGCGGCTGCCCAGTTTCCCGGAAAATGAGGTGGTCCTGGAGCGGGAACTGACGGTGCAGGGATTGCGCTTGCAGCAGGAGCAGCCCTTTAGCCTGGCCTATGACCAGTTACGGCGCTCCCTTTACCCCCATCATCCCTACAGCGTCAGCACTCTGGGGACACCGGAAACTGTACAGCATGTGACGGCAGCGGACCTGCGGGCCTATCACCGGCAGTACTTTTGCCCGGGCCACACGGTGGTGAGCATCTGCGGGCGGGTGGAACCGGAACGGGTGCGGGATTGGGTCGAACGCTGTTTTGGGGATTGGTCGGCGCCCTCACCGGATTGGCAACCCCCCCCTGTGCCCACGCCGACTTGGCCGGTGGCCCCCCTGCGCACGTTTCGCCCCACGCAGCAGAGTATCGTAATGCTGGGGTATCCAGGGCCGGCGGTGCATTCCCCGGATTATGCGGCCATGAAGTTGCTGAGCACCTATCTGGGCAATGGCCTATCCAGTCGGTTGTTTGTGGAGTTGCGGGAAAAGCAGGGCTTGGCCTACGACGTGTCGGCGTTTTATCCCACCCGCTGGCAACCGGCTCCCTTTGGGGTGTATTTGGGAACGGCGGCGGCGAATACCCAGTTGGCGCTGATGAAATTGGCCGCGGAGATGCAACGCCTGCTGGCTGCCCCTTTGCCGGAAGCGGAACTGCTCACGGCCCGGAGCAAGTTGCTGGGGCAGTACGCGTTGGGAAAACAAACCAATGCCCAGATTGCCCATTTGCTGGGGTGGTACGAGGTGCTGGGGTTGGGGGCCGATTACGATGTCACCTTTCCCCAGTTGATCCGGCAACTGACCCCAGAACAGCTTTGGCGGTCCGCCCAGCGTTATTTGCGGCATCCCTGGGTGTCGTTGGTGGGGCCGGAGGGTGCCCTGGCGGGTATAGATTGAGCTAGAAACTGCTCCAGGGCCTGGGTCATAACGGTAATGGGGGCTTCCTGACCGAACCAGTAGCCCCAGGCGGCGGCCCCCTGCCCCACCAGCATCGCCAGGCCGTCTTGGGTGCGCAAACCGCGTGCGGCTGCCCAGCGCAGTAATTGCGTAGGCCGGGGCGTGTAAATCAGGTCGTACACCCAGGCGTGGGTCGGCAATTGCCCCAGTTGCTCCGGAGTTAGGGGGCTGGCGGTGCTGTGGGGGGCCATCCCTAGGGGCGTGGTGTTGACCAATAAATCCGCCCGGGGCAGATAGAACTCCAAGGCCGACCAGGGATGGATGACAGCCGGCGGGGGGACGGTCTGCTGGGGGTTGCGGCTAAAGATGTGAATGGCTTGACAGCCCCGTTGGCGTAAACCCCAGACCACCGCCCGCGCCGCGCCCCCATAACCCAGGACCAGGGCCGTTTCCCCCGACCAGTCCACCAAAGGTTGCAGAAAACCCACCCCATCGGTGTTGGCCCCGCACCAACCGGAGGTCCCGCGGTACAGGGTATTCACGGCGCCGATGGCCTGGGCCGCCGGGGTCAGCTCCGCCAGGTACTTCATCACCCGCTGCTTGTGGGGAATGGTGATGTTCAGCCCCAGCCATTGGGTATGCCACAGGGCGGTCAGGACGTCCCCCAAATGGGCCGCCGGTGTCGGTAGGGCCACGTAACAGGCGTCCAGGCGGGCGTGGGCAAATGCGGCATTGTGCATCAGGGGCGAGAGGGAGTGGTGAACTGGGTCGCCCAGCACCGCCAGCAAACGGGTCTGACTGGTGATCATTCGCGCCGATAACCAGGGAACTATCGGTCATAATAACGGTAAGGCTGGGGGAAGGCGGGGGCATGCAGACGGGTGAACGATTGGCCGGGCGTTACCAGGTCGTCAAGGTCCTGGGGTCGGGGGGGTTTGGCACCACCTACCTGGCGCGGGATACCCACCGACCAGGCCAGCCCTTTTGCGTCATCAAGCACCTGAAGCCCGACAGCGATGATGAATTTGTGGTCACCACCGCCCGCCGCCTGTTCAATAGCGAAGCGGAAATTTTGGAGCAACTGGGCAAACACGACCAAATCCCTGCGCTGCTGGCCTATTTCGAGGAAAAGGGTGAGTTCTACTTGGTGCAGGAATTCATCGAGGGCCATCCCTTGAGCCAGGAGATGCAGCGGGGGGTGCCCTGGCCCCAGGAAAAGGTGGTCCGCCTACTGACCGATGTGTTAACCACCCTGGATTTTGTCCATCGCCATGGGGTCATTCACCGGGACATCAAACCCGACAACCTGATTCGCCGCAAATCCGACGGCAAGCTGGTGCTGATTGACTTTGGGGCGGTGAAACAACTGCGCGACCCCCAAACGGCTGCTCAGCAACGCACCGGGGCCACGGTTGCCATCGGTACAGTCGGCTATGCTCCCGCCGAACAGGCCCAGGGCAAACCCCAATTTGCCAGCGACATTTACAGCCTAGGCATAGTGGCCATTTGCGCCCTGACCGGCAAGGAGCCGAGTGAACTGGCCAGCGACCCCCAAACCGGAGAACTGGTCTGGCGGCAGGGGGTACAGGTAAGTCATGCCCTGGCGACCGTCCTCGACCGCATGGTGCGCTACCACTACAGCAAACGCTATGCCAACGCCGGCGAAGCCCTGGCTGCCCTGCGCAGTTTCCATCTTCTGGACGCGGCCTCTCCCCCAACCCATCGCCCCACCACCGTGACCCGTGCTGCCCGGCCGGCGCCACCCCCGACTCGCGTTGCCCCCCCATCCCTGGTGGATTCCCTGTTCAACAGGGTGGTGTGGAAATACGGTCTTATAGCTGCCGTCGCCTTGGCGGTCATAGCCCTGTTGACCCTGCCATTTCAAACCCTGGTCAGCCAGCGCGCCCGCCCTAAGGAACCCAGGGAACCGAACCCTGCGCCGACGGTCACGCCCGCCGATACCCCTGCTGAACCCGTCACCCGCTCCACCTCCATTGAGTTGCAGCCCGGTGGCACCTTCCAAACGGAGCGTACCCTGCGGCCTGCCGAAACCCACGTGTACACCTTCAGCGTCAACCCCAACCCCGGCGCTCCCCCCTGGGAATTGGTGCTAGTGTTGAATGCGAGTGACCCCCAGCTGACCGCTGCCCTCATTTACCCCGACCGACAAAGCCAAGACTCCATCCGCGAAGGTCGGTATCAGTTATCCCAACGCGGCACCTACGAGGTCAAAATTACCGGCGGTCAAGGTTCCTATCAGTTGCAACTGCAATTGGTCGCTCCGGCGCCAGCCCCCAGCCCCACCCCCGAGGAACCCGAAGAAGAACCCATCAATCCCGTACTACGGGGTCGCTAAAGGGGGCATTTCGTGTCAGGATCAACACAGCAACCCAGGAAAACCATCATGAGTCAAGAGTCTCCGTTTCGGGTCGGTCAAACGGTGCGGGTCAAGGCCCCCGTGGTGGTGTACCATCATCCACAGTACAAGGGCAAACCCTACAACCTCCAAGGGCAAGTCGGCCAAGTGGTGGAGGTGATTAGCACCTGGCAGGGTCGCCCGCTGACCGCCAATTTACCCATCGTAGTGCAGTTCGACCCCAAATTTAAGGCCCACTTGCAGGCGGAAGAACTGGAACCGGTGGATTAACGGAAAGGCATTGGCTCAGTTTGGATGTTTTTCGGAGGATGACCACGGTGGCCATGGTTCCGGTCAACAACCCGGGCAGTTGAGGCTACGTATTGCTGCTCCTGCGCCATACCGCCTGGCTCGGGTGTATCTATGGAGGTGGCCATTCCCCTGAGTCGCCGCCTGACAACTGGGCGTAGGGGTAGAAACCAGGCCGTGGTTACAAAAAGGTGGGTTCACCCAGAAGCTACTGCTGTTGGGCTACGCCTGGAACAATCCCCACGTCTTGTGGACTGCATGGGGGGATTGAGGTGCTGTTTGTGGGGTCTAGTCCCCTGGGGCGAACCCCCCTTGGCGACCTAGCTGGTTGCGCAGGGATTGTTGCCTTTGTGCTCCCTAGCGATGGCCGTGTCGGCTTGGACCGATGGCGGATTTGGGTGCGGGTCTATTTATTCAGGTACCTCTTGCAGCCATTGGGGTGGGACCTGGTTCGGTTCGGGCACAATCCACAGATAAATCATCCGCCCATCCACCTGCTGCACCTTATCCGGTTTCCACTCGCCCATATCAAAGGCATGGGAGACAATCCGGGTTCCGGGCCGCAACCGCAAGAGTCGGGGTCGCAGGCGCAAATTCACACTGGGCAGTAGGTACATCGTGATAACCGTATATTTACTCAAATCCGCATCAAACAGATTCTGCTGGATGATTTCGGCCCGGTCCGCAATGCCAGCCATTTCGATATTGCGGCGACTGAGGGCAACCAAGGCGGGGTCAATTTCAATGCCGACTGCCCGTTTGACCCCATGATTTTTCACAGCACTGATCACAATCCGCCCATCGCCGCTGCCCAGGTCCACCAGCACATCCTCGCTATTGACGTTGGCCAATTTGAGCATGGCATCTACAACCTCTTGGGGAGTGGGGACAAAGGGCACATCCTTGGCAATGTACTCTGTGTCCAGGGTCTGGGCTACCGGTTCCTGGTCGGGCCGCTGGGGCACAGCGCGCAGGGGCAGCCCCACCCAAGCCACGGCCGCCGCCAGACCGAAACCGATACCCGTACACAAAACCACCGATTTACGCAGCATTGTCGAAGAACCTCCGTGAATAACAAATACAGTACGCACCAGTAGCCTAGAGAGGATTCAGGTCGGTTTGGCGAGGTAGCTCAAAGGCAGACCCACGGCTAGCACCCCCACCCCCACCAAAGCCCCAATGCCGGTATAGGCCAAGCTGGCGTAGAGCAGGTAGCCGCAGGTGGCGCAAAACAGCAGGGGCGTGAGGGGGTAGCCCGGCACTTGAAACGGTCGCAGCCGATCCGGTTCCCGCCGTCGTAAACCCATCAGGGCGACACCCGTCAGCAGCATAAATAGCCAAAACACCGGCGCGGTGTAATCCACCATCGTGGCAAACCCCTTGCGGGTCACCGTCCCCAAACCGACCAGGGCCAAGCATATCCCCCCCTGTAACCCCAAAGCCGAGACGGGAGAATCCCAGCGGGAGTTCCAGACCCCCAGCCAACGCAACCAGGCCACGTCCTGCCCCAGGGCGTAATTGGTGCGGGCGCCGGTGATGATCGTCCCCTGCATCGCTCCCAAGGCCGACAGGGCAATCAACCCACTGGTCAAGACCACCCCCACCGGCCCTAAGGTTTGGCGCATTAACTCAGCCGCCACCGCTTGGGATTGGGCCACCCCCGCTAAACCTAGCCCCCGTAGGTAGGCCCCATTGACCAGCAGGTACAAAATCGTGACCAGGCCAATACCGCCCAACAGTACCCGTGGCATGGTTCGCCGCACCTGGCGCAATTCCGCCGAGATATAGGCCGCCTCGCTCCACCCCCCATAGGTAAACAGCACAAAAATCAAGGCCAACCCCAGGTTAAACGTACCGGACGACGTCCCGGTCACAGTCGTGGTTCCTGCCGAGCGCCAGCCCACCAGCACCACCAGCAACAAACCCAGTACCTTCGCCCCACTCAACACCGCCTGGAGCCATTTGCCCGGTTTGACCCCCAGTCCATTAGCCAAGGTCAGCAGCACTACCGCCCCTGCCGCATACCAGGAGGCACTGTAGTCCCCCAGCCGCCACAACTGGCTGCAATAATCTCCAAACACAAAGGCCAGCAAGGCAATCGAACCCGATTGAATCACCGTCATGCGCGCCCAGGCAAACAAAAACGCCAACCGCGGCCCAAACATCCGGTCCAGGTAGTGGTAAATCCCCCCCGCATGGGGATAGGTCGCGCCCAATTCTGCAAAACACAATCCCCCCACCAGGGACAGCACACCCCCAAGCAGCCACAGGCCCAGCACCTGCGGGACACTGGTGAGATGGGCAGCCACCCACACCGGCGTCTCGAAAATCCCCACCCCCACCACAATCCCCACAATCAACGCGATCCCATCCCAGGTGGTCAACTGGGGCCGCAGCTCCAGGCGCACGGGGCTATCCGGTACAGTCATAGCCTAACTTGGCCACAAAAACGATACAAAGGCTACCCGTTACCATAGGCGAGAAGCCCTCCCCTTGACAAGCAGCCTCTAGTCAAGACCGGTCCGGTTCCAGACCCCGTGCAAAATCTTCCTTTTTGAGATAGATAGGGATGAAGCGATGGATGGCGACCGTTTCCAACAGCACCAGAATTTGGGGTTGGGGCGCCACTAAAAAAACCTGCCCCCCCAGTCCTTGAATTTGCTTGCTGCAACTCACCAGCGCCCCTAACCCCCTACTGTCCATGAAACCCACCGCGCTGAGGTCAATGCCCACAATTTTCGGTTGACCGTTTAGGTGGGCCAGGCACTGCTGTTTGAAGGTTTCCGCCGTCGCCGTATCCAAACGGGTCAAAGGAAGCCCCACCGGCGTGACCGGTGTAACGAGAATGCGTTCCATCATCCCTTCAGGATAGGATGCTAATAAAAAATTTAATCGAAACGATAGTGTTTACGGACCGGTTGGGTAATTTTCCAGGTGCATTGCAACCCCTTGGGAAAAACCGCCAAGTCCCCCGCCTTGATAGTCACCGGCTCCCCCTGAACAGGGGTCACCGTCACCTCCCCCGCCAGAAAATAACATGTTTCTTGGGTATCGTAGGTCCAGGGAAACTCCGATACCCCCTTTTCCCAAATTGGCCAGGACGTTATCCCCAGGGCCTCCTGCTCCGTCTTGGAGATTTGGCGTTTAACCTGGATACCCCCAGGCGTCGTCAACATTTCCATAACTCCCACCCCCAAACCCCTCACTTGATTTTAGCAATCCCACTGGCCAACTTACCCAAAAATTCAATAAAAATCAACACTAACCGGCAGACTACAGCGCAAACAGTGATTAATCTGCCAGCAAGGCCATCCCCGCCAGGGTTGCCCGCACATCCCCCTCACAATACTCGGCAATTTTATCCAAATCACACCCCTGCCAATATAACCGGCCAATTTGACTGCCATCCATAGTTGATTTGGACTGGGTATGCTAAACAGGCGACATAACAAGGCCAAGCCAGTGTAATTTTTGAAGTCACCAAATTTCCATAAATCTAGAGTATCTACATAGGGAACTTCCCAGGTTTTTTTGCCATAGTTATTCAATTTTTTAGGCAGGGTTTGGATTCCATGGATGAGCATCCGTCGCGCCAGCACTGGGCAGTCAAACTCTTTAATATTATGTCCACATAACCAATAGTTACTCAGGCCGAGTTTACAGAGTAGTTGATGAATGTCCGTCAGAACGGCCTTTTCATTTTTATCGGAATTATACAAGGATTTTATATGGCTGATGGGCCTACCCCTCTCCCAGCGGATATAGCTAACGGACACACATATCACCCGATTAAATTCCGAGAAAATTCCCGCCTTTTCCAAGTCAGCCACTGCAACACCAAAATCCTCGTCAGGCCCCACTTTGTAATACTGCCGCACCTTTTTCTCCCAAAAGGGCTGCATGTCGGCATCCAATTCCTGGCACTTGAACATGGCTTGGGTCTTCCCGGTTGCGACCCCAGGCCCCACCCGACCGCTATACCCCTTTCAACTTATGAGAATATGAATTCTCAAAAGACGAAAACCGAAACCCCCTCGCTAAAAGGCCCAGAAAGGTGTCCGTGAAGGGGTG
>JAUQVX010000017.1 GCA_039794565.1 Gloeomargarita sp. SRBZ-1_bins_9
TTTTCGCCTAACGCTGATTGGCAACAGCACCCCCTACATCCTAAAAAATTGCGACATGAAAGATTACATTACTAGGGAATACCGACGGTACATTGATGATGGGCGTTTAGTCTTGGAGCCGGCGATGGGGAAGCCTGATTTGTATCAGCGGGTTGCCCAGGCCTGGTGTGTGGTAATTCCGTCGTTCTGGGAGAGCTTTTCCAACGTCTGCATGGAAGCCATGTTGTTGCAGAAGGTGGTGCTGGCTAGCAGTAATGGTGGCATGAAAGAGATGATCCATTACACCGATAAACCTGCCGGTTTTGTGTTTGATTGGAGCAGTCCGGGTGACTTTGCTAGGAAGCTCCAACAAGTATTAGATTTGACTGAGCAAGAAAATCTAGATATTGGTAGAAATGCGCGTGAGAATATTTTGCAGTTGTGCGACCCTGAACGTATCGTTTCCTTGCGGATTGACCATTTCCAAAGAGTTATTGAGGCGAGTAAGACTAGACATCGAAGAATATATCCCTCTTTAGGTTACAAACCTGTAGGAAGACTAGACTTGCCAAAGATTTTAGAACCAATTGGAGTGAGGAATAGGGTTAGCATCTGTATACCCTATTACAACATGGGTAAATATATCAGAGAGACGTTTGCATCGATTAACGCCTGTAACTATCCTGACAAAGAAGTTATTATTTGGGATGATGGAAGTACTGATGAGGAATCGATTACCGTGTTGGAAACTCTCAAAAAAGAACATACTGACATTAAAATTTACAGACACGCCAATCAGGGTCTGGCGGCAACCCGCAATAGGCTGGCTGAGGTTGCCACGGGAGAATTTATCCTGTTTATAGATGCAGATGACAAAGTGCATCCAAGTTTCTGCAGAAAAGCAGTTGACATATTGAAACAGTATGATAATGTTGCGGCTGTAGGAGCTTGGACTTATAGATTTGGTGAATCATATGTTTTTTACAAAATTTTTCAGCCAGAATTAGAGTACCTTCTGCTGAATAATATGTTTAACTACATGGTTGTGGTTAGGCGAAGTGTCTATCTTGATTTTTACCAGCATTCTTCTATGAGTTTCATGGGTGGATTTGAGGATTGGGAGTGGTGGATAAGAATGCTTAGCCATGGATGGCTATCTGTAGTAATCCCGAAATACTATTTTTATTACCGAGATAGGCGCGGATCAATGTTGCACTTGATCAATACAAACAAAAACTTGCTACTGCGTCAACAAATAGTTCAGCTGAATAAAGATGTCTACAATTTTTACGCTGACAAACTGTTCTGCTTGTGTGATCAGAATGAGATTGCACCTATTTATTGGTTAGGTCCTGCTAGCAGATATGAATTGGATATTATGGCGGAGGAGTGATTATGCGAATTTTTATTAGCACTTTCAATCTGGATTCTTCCTTTCTTGGCCAATATTCTCTATTAAAATGTCCTAGAGATTTGGCAACTCTGCTATCCGCAAGTGGCCACCAAGTAACCCTCTTTACTTTTTCTGACAATTTGAGCCAAATTCAAAGGATTACCCCAGGTGGTTATGAGGAAGTTATTTTACCTAGAGAAGTAGGGGGTTATGAGCATTTATCGGCTGTTACCTCTCTAAGCTATCGTCTAGCAGAAGCAGTTATTGAATACATAGGAAGTAACGGCAAGCCAGATATAATAGAATCCCAAAATTTTTTAGCATTACCCTACTTTTTAATGCAAAGGAAACTACAAGGTGAATCATTGCTAGATGATGTGCCAATAGTTTTAACACTCTATAACTCCCTTTACCAAATTAGGGATAAGGAACTATACCCGCGATGGCAACTGCCTTACTGGTGGCACGGCTGTCTAGAAAAGTGGTGTATATTGGCAGCTGATGGTATTGTTGCACCGAGCCAGTTTATTCTTGAACAAACTCGTAAGGATTTAGAAATAGATCTATCCAATGCAGGGGTTATTCCCTTTCCCTATTTAGAAGAATCGGACGTTGCCCTGAGAACATTTAGAAGTACGCCAACACCTAGAGATATAATTTACGTTGACTCGTATCAGTTGTCTAGGGGTACGCTCCAGATGCTGGAAGCTTGCCAGAACCTCTGGGAAACTGGTTGGGATTTTAAACTAACGATGATCGGCGAAGATATGCCGTATTACATAGCCGAATCTAGTATGAAGGATTATATTTCCCAGAAGTATTCTAAGTACATAGAAAGGGGCCTTTTGGTTCTCGAGGAAACTTTCCCCAAACCTGAATTACTTAACCGAATTGCTCGCTCCTGGTGTGTATTAATTCCTTCTCTTTTTGAAGCCTTCAGCTTGGCTTGTATAGAGGCTATGCTGTTAGGAAAGGTAGTCCTAGCTAGTACCAATGGCCATATGCGGGAAATGATTTTCCATGGGGAAAACTGTACGGGTTTTCTTTTTGATTGGGATAAACCTGGTGATTTCGCAGACAAGCTAGAGCAAGTGCTTTCCCTAAGTATAGACGAAAATCTGATGATTGGTGAACGAGCACGGCAGTCTGCCCTGCAGATGATTTCACCCGAACGGACGGTTACTATGCGGTTGGAATACTTTCAAAGTGTAATCAATAAGGGTCGAAGGATATGCTTATATCCATCATTGAATTACAGACCCATAGGTAGGATGGATTATCCCCAAAAGTTAGAATTAGTGGGAGTTCCTGGCCAGTTAAGTGTTGGTATTCTCTGCTTTAACGAGAAAGAAGAAGCCCTCTGGGAAACGCTAGACTCCCTGGCATGGGTTTCATATGAGAATTTGGAGATTATTATCTTGGATAATAGTAGTGATAATACGGTTAATCAAGAGCTATTATCAGACCTTGCCAAGGTATATGATAATCTAACTATACTTCGCACAAAATTTCTCAACATAGCTCAAGCAAGAAATTATCTAGCTCAAGCCACCCATGGTGAGTTTTTAACTTTTCTCAAAAGTGGTGACACTGTTCATCCTGACTACTACAGGGATGCCGTCAAAATCCTTCAACGTTATCTCAATGTTGCTTCCGTAGGAACCTGGGTTATTTGTCCAAGCCATGTTTTAGTTACATGGAACAACGAAATGCCCATGCAACTCTATTACGGAATGGCTGGTGAAGGTTTTGTGATGAGGAAATCAGTTTTCCAAAGCATAGGAGGTTTTAAGTTTGATCTTGCTGACTCATTATCCAGTTTATTTTGGGATTTCTTGTTAAGTGTTACTGAGAAGGGCTGGCTCAATGTAGTGATTGCTAAACCCTATTACTCAAGTTGCGGAAGTGACGCAGATCATCGCTACCTGCGAATGAAGGTTCGTCAAAAAGTGGTCGAATACCACAAGCAACTGTTTCAAGTCTATGGCGATGAGGTCATCGGCCTGTGTGTCCAAAACCATACTGCACCATTGTACTGCAAGAATCTAGAGACTCCCTGGTATGTTGGGAAAATTAATTTTTCTAAAATGGTTAATGAACCTGGATTGTACTAATATTGTACTAATAACTAACATGGTGCAATTTTGAGTCGTTTATCAATGCTTCAACATTTATGGGAACCATGCCCCAGAGGCACTTAGACTTGGCTACCAGAACATAAAATCTGCCCTAATAAATATAAAAACTGGTTACCTGTTGCTACTGTGACGAGAGTAGCTGCTTCCAGGCATGAAGGTCCGTCAAAAAGGAGTTGAACATGGCACAAAACTCTACCAGGCATAGGGTGATGCTTATCCGTTGCACCGGGGCTGTGGCTGTAATGAGGTCAACACTATCACTACCGCCACCTGACTGGCCGCGCGGTTTAGGGAATTACTTGGTACTATCTGATAATTTTCCCCCACCGTCCTAGCAACAAACACTAGGGAAACTGCGGGCAACCAACATCCCTCTTGATTAGCCTCCATCACTGGCACTGCTGCCGTGGTTATGCTCACCTCCTTGGGCTGAGTCTCGCTAGACTTTTCGGTATGAGCCTTGGCTCTTAACAGTTCCTTTGGGGCTTTGCACAGCGGTTCCCCCAGCAGACAAAATGGTCCCAGAAGATGGAAAAAGTTGCAACTATGCTGGATTTCACCAAACTGGTTGGCCAATTGCCGGCCCTCAGTCAATACCTGGCCCAGGAGACCCTGGCGAATCAACAACGGCTCCAGGTGGCCCAGGAACTCTGGCAACTGGCGGCGGTCCAACAGTCGGCTTGGGTGGAACGGTTGCAAATGGCCGGGAAAGGCCTGGCTTTTGCCCCAGCCGTACCCCTGGAACCGCTAGAAACCCGCGTGACCTTGCCTCCGGCGCCGGCAGTGCATACCGTTTTGGCGACAGATGGCTCCCAAATCGCCCCCAGCCACCACGAAGCGGTGTACTGCTATCTCATCAACATTGGCTATGTGCTGCTGCACTACGGTTCGGGACGCTTGCCCCGCCTGGACAGCCTCCCCCAAATCTTCTACCAAGCAGAAGACCTGTACCAGTGCCGCCAGTGGGGCATCCGCACGGAAGAATGGCTCAGCTACCGGCGCACCCAGTTGGAGGCCACCATTCTGGCGGAATTGGCCGGCGAATGGCGCAGCGGTGGGTGGACTGAACCGGCTATTGCCTTGTTGGATGGTTCACTCATCTATTGGTTTTTGGAGGGACTACCGGCGGCGGCCCAAACGGCCATTTTACCCCCCATTCTCGAGGCTTGGCGGACCTGTCAGCAGGTCAAGGTGCCGGTGCTGAGTTACCTGAGTGCGGGTCGGTCCCTGGAGGTGATGCACTTTTTGCGCCTGGGGCTGTGCCCCCATTTGACGCCGGATTGCCAGGCCCATTGTGCCGGTCAACCTGAAGGCGCCCCCTGTGACCGGTTGAAACCGCTGCGGGATACGACCCTCATGCAAACCCAATTGCAGCCGGGCCAGCGGGGACCCCTGTGGCGGAGCACCCAACCCATCCTGGAACACTACGGCGATCAGGCGGTGGCCTTTTGCTATGTCCACGTGGGGCCGGAAATCGCCCGGGTGGAATTTCCCCTGTGGCTGGCGACGGACAGGGAGCAGCTCGACCAGAGCTTGGCCTTGCTGTTGGCCCAGGTGAACAAGGGCTATGGCTATCCAGTGGCCCTGGCGGAAGCCCATAACCAAGCCGTCGTGCGGGCCGGCGACCGGGCCAGATTTTTTGCCCTGATCGAAGAACAACTGCTGCGCAGCGGTCTGGGTCAGTTTGTACCGTCCGCCAAAGAAAGCCGTAAACGGGAGAGCATTGCTTAACGGGCCTGACGGGGCTCGAACCCGCAACTTCCGCCGTGACAGGGCGGTGCTCTAACCAATTGAACTACAGGCCCTTAGGTGGGGCTTTCCTATTATGCCAAAAGTCAGGCGGTTGTGGAGCAATACCTTGGCGGTCCCCCTAGGAATCCCCTATGATCCTAGACGTTGCCCACCCAGCAGTTGCCCATGATTCAGGCGTATGCGGCCCATCAGCCCGGGGGACCCCTAGAACCTTGGACCTATGACCCCGGTCCCTTGCCCCCCGATGCCGTAGAAGTGCAGGTGGAATACTGCGGTATTTGCCATAGCGACCTGAGCATGGTGAACAACGAGTGGGGCATCAGCCGCTATCCCCTGGTGCCGGGCCACGAGGTGGTGGGGGTGGTGACGGCTGTGGGAATGCAGGTGACGGCATTGCAGGTGGGGCAACGGGTGGGTTTGGGTTGGTACGCCCATTCCTGTTTGCAGTGCGAATGGTGCCACAGTGGCCAGCACCACCTGTGCCCAAGGGCGGAAGCGACCATTGTGGGGCGATACGGGGGCTTTGCCGACCGGGTGCGCGCCCATCCCGAATGGGTGATTCCCCTGCCGGAGGGATTGGACCCCGCCAGTGCCGGTCCCCTGTTTTGTGGGGGCATTACGGTGTTTAGTCCCCTGGTGGAGTTCAACGTTCGCCCGACGGACCGGGTGGGCGTTGTTGGCATTGGGGGACTGGGCCATCTGGCGCTGCAGTTTTTGCGGGCCTGGGGGTGTGAGGTCACCGCGTTTTCCAGCAACCCCAACAAAGAGGCCGA
This sequence comes from Gloeomargarita sp. SRBZ-1_bins_9, assembly GCA_039794565.1. Taxonomy (NCBI): domain Bacteria; kingdom Bacillati; phylum Cyanobacteriota; class Cyanophyceae; order Gloeomargaritales; family Gloeomargaritaceae; genus Gloeomargarita; species Gloeomargarita sp. SRBZ-1_bins_9. The sequence continues at coordinate 6,036 of JAUQVX010000017.1, forward strand.
AGCCAAGGCTCTAGGCGCCTCCTACTTTGTCAACTCCCGCGACCCGGAGGCTCTCCAGGCCCTGGCCAACCGATTTGATCTGATTCTGGTGACGGCCAATGTGGACCTGCCCTGGACTTTGTACCTCGAGGCCCTGCGCCCCCGGGGACGGCTGCACGTTGTCGGTGTCGTACCCCAGCCGATTCCGGTGCCCGCTTTTGCTCTGATCGCCGCCCAGAAATCCATCTCCGGCAGTCCGGTGGGGAGTCCGGCTACGATGGGCAAAATGTTGGATTTCGCCGTGCGCCATCGCATTAGGCCCCAGGTGCAGCTGTTTCCTTTTCACCGGGTGAATGAGGCCATGGCCCACCTGGCGTCGGGACAAGCCCGCTACCGGCTGGTGTTGTACCACGAACGGTGAACCAAACGGTTGTTGTCAAAATCGGTACCTCCAGTCTTACCCAGGGCGGTAATGGCACCCTGAACCTGGCTACCCTGGCCAGTTTGGTGGAAACCCTGGCGCGATTACGGCGGGAAGGGCAGCGGGTGGTGTTGGTGTCCTCGGGGGCGGTGGGGATAGGCTGTCAACGCCTTGGTTTAACCGAACGTCCCCAGAACCTAGCGTTGCGTCAGGCGGTGGCGGCGGTGGGGCAGGGACGGCTCATGCGCCTGTATGACGATCTGTTCTCGGTGCTGGGGCAACCGATTGCTCAGGTGTTGCTGACACGGGAAGATCTCAGCCAGCGCCACCGCTACATCAATGTGCTCAACACCCTAACCGAACTGCTTAACTTGGGCATCATTCCCATCGTCAACGAAAACGACACGGTGGCGGTGGAGGAACTGCGCTTTGGGGATAACGATACCCTGTCGGCCTTGCTGGCCAGTCTCCTGGGCGCCCAATGGTTGATCCTGCTTACCGACGTGGACCGGTTGTACGCCCGCGACCCGCGCCAGGACCCCCAGGCTCCCCCGATTACCCTGGTCAACCGCATCGCCGATTTGAGGGACCTCGGGGTGCAGGTGGGTCAAGGTGGTTCCGGCTGGGGTACCGGTGGCATGGTGACCAAGATCGCGGCTGCCCGCATTGCCACCGCCGCCGGGGTGCGCACGGTAATTACCGACGGTCGCCAGCCCCAGAACCTACCCAAAATCCTGGCGGGGGAACTGATTGGCACCCACTTTTTGCCCCAAACTCCCCCCATCCGGGCGCGCAAACGCTGGTTGGCCCATGGGTTAGTGCCGGTGGGACGGCTGGTAGTGGACGCCGGAGCGGTGCGGGCCATTTGTCAACAGGGACGGTCGCTGCTGCCGGCGGGGGTGATGGCCGTCGAGGGGGATTTTCCCGCCCAGTCTGCCGTGCAGGTGGTGGATGAAACCGGACGGGAAATTGCCCGGGGGCTGGTTAACTACAGCAGTGAGGAACTTCGCCAAATTTGCGGCTGTCACTCGGATGCCATACCGGAACGCCTGGGCTACGCCGGACCCGATACCGTGATCCACCGGGATAATTTGGGTTTAGTTGAATAGCTCGGGTCCACAGCCCTATCTCCTCGAAATCTCTAGGCTTTACCTTGATCCCCAGTGGGTTTACCCCCGTAATTCAGGAAAAGTCTTTAGATTTTCCACAGAATCGCGAAAAAAACCTTAAGACGGAAAAGGGGACGGGGATCAGGCCTATATCATCTAAATCAGGTCAGAAATTCACAACTTGGTTTTAGGGACTTACTCCTATGGTGTTTTCCAACACGTTAGGACCGGGTTTGGGTTGTCGGTATTGTCGTCACTACCTGCCGGAGGGACGTCGGGGTGGACAATGTCATTTGCTGGGGGTGGAGGTGCAAGGGGATTGGGACGCTTGCCGGTTTGCCGTGCCGCCATTTGCCCCGTCCTGGGAACAGCCGGAAGATTGGGGGGAATCGCTGGGGCTGATGGCTGTTCGCTCCCACTGGCATCGCAGCCTGGAATTGTCAGTACGCTGAGGGGAATTTACCGATAGATAGCCTGCGCCCATAGCCTGATCGGGATTTTCTCGGGTTAACGGCCGGCTAGAGGGCACCGCTCAAGGGGTGGCGCCTCGGGGAGTGGATGAATCAATGGCGCATAACAAACGCCGGTAAATCAACGGCAGTCCTTTTGCTGCGCTGGGTCGCCGGTGTTGGTATGGATTGCGCTGGGGAGTCTGGGGAGGCCTCCGCTGGCTTGGGGTGGGATGACCAGGGGGGAATTGGGTCTTGGTACAGGCGCGCTTGTTTTTCCCAATCGGCGTTGGGGGCGTAGGTGGACAGGAGTTGTCGCAGGCGCAAATTCTCCTGTTGCTGGCGATACAGACGGGCCTCCAATTCTTGTCGTTGTTGCTGTTCCTCCACCAGGGCTGCTTCCTGTTCCTGTAGCCGCTTTTGTTGAAAAGCCTGGGTTTGCTCCAGTTGCTGAATCCGCTGTTGGGATTGGCGTAGTTGTTCCGCGAGGTTTTCGATCAACTGTTGTTGTTCATTCGCCGTTTGTTGGCACAGTTGCAATTCCTGCAAAAGACATTCGGTCTGGGCGCGCAGGGTGGCTAACTCCTGCTGGAGGTCCTGTACATCGCCGGTCGCTCCCCCTTGCCAATTGAGGTCCGTCAAATTGACAGGCGGGGGGGTAAAGGCATAATCTGGTTGCACCGCCATGGGCTCAAAACCGTCCTTCGTATCCCAATATCTTATCTCAGCTTATCGCAGGAAGGGATTTTTGACGAGAACCTGGGGGTGATTTTCCCCGAAAAATTTAAATTTTTACCGATTGATCGGCTTAGCTAGCCCAGGGCAGCTCCAGACGAGGAATGGCCTCAATCAGGGTTTGGGTGTAGGGATGCTGGGGTTGGTGATAAATCTGGTCGGCGGGTCCCATCTCCACCACCTGCCCCTGGTTCATCACCATGATCCGGTCACTCATGAAATACACCACCCCCAGGTCGTGGGAGATGAATAGATAGGTCAAATGCAATTCCCTCTGCAACTGCTTCAACAGATTCAACACCTGGGCTTGGATAGAAATGTCCAGCGCCGACACGGATTCATCGCAAATGACCAGGTCCGGTTGGGTGACCAGGGCGCGGGCGATGGCAATGCGCTGGCGCTGCCCCCCGGAAAATTGATGGGGATAGCGAGATAATGCATCCGCCTCTAACCCCACCCGTTCCAACAGGGCCGTGACCTGGGCCATGGCTGCCTGGCGGGACAAACGGGGTTGGTGGATGGCCAGGGGTTCCAGCAACAGGTCGCGCACGGTCATGCGGGGACTCAGGGAACCAAAGGGGTCCTGGAAAATCATCTGCATCCGCCGCCGCCAGGGTCGCAATCGCCTGGCAGACCAGTGGGTGATGTCCTGGCCGTCGAAGTAGATACGTCCCCCCTGCACCGGCAGCAACCGCAGGATGGCCCGGGCCAGGGTGCTTTTGCCGCAGCCGGATTCCCCCACCAGACCCAAAGTCTCCCCCCGGTGTAGTTGAAAACTGACGCCCTGGACCGCCGGTTGCACCTGCCTGCCCCGTCGGTAACTGACCTGTAAATCCACCACCCGCAGCAGCACCGGTTGTTGCTGGAGCATCTGTAACCGCTGCGCCTGCATGGTCGGCGAGACAACAGGGGGTGGGGGACGGTCGGCATAAAAATCCGCCAGGGTGGGTAGGACCTGCAAGCGGCGCCCCAGGATAGGACGGCAGGCCAGTAACCCCCGGGTGTAGGGATGCTGGGGATGGTGAAAAATGGCGTCCTGGGACCCGGCCTCCACCACCTGTCCCTGTTGCATCACCAGCACCCGGTCCGCTAGGTCCGCCACCACCGCCAGGTCATGGCTAATGACGATGGCGGCCATTTGGCGCTGCCGACACAGCCGTTTCAAGAGAGCCAAGATTTCTGCCTGAATGGTTACGTCTAGGGCGGTGGTGGGTTCGTCGGCAATCAGCAGCCAGGGGTCTGACGCTAGGGCCATGGCGATCATCCAACGCTGGAGCTGCCCCCCGGAAAACTGATGGGGATAGCGCTGGAGCAACCGCCGCAAGAACTCCGGGGGCGTGTTGGGGGATAGCAGTTGCACCTCCTGGAGCAATTGCCGCTGGCGCTGCTGCAGTTGGGCGGGGGTCAGGCGCTGGTGGGCTATACAGGCTTCCGCCAATTGCCAGCCGCAGGTGTACACGGGATTAAGGGAGCTGGCCGGTTCCTGAAACACCATACCCATGGCCCTGCCTCGGTATTGTGGCCAGGTTTTGGGGGTGAGGGTGAGCAAATTTACCTCTGGTTGGCCGGGGGGGGACCAGTGCAGGCGGTCGGCGTGGACTTTCCCCGGTGGGGGCACCAGTCCCATCAAGGCCAGAGCGGTCAAGGATTTCCCCGAACCGGACTCGCCGACGATGCCCAACACTTCCCCCGGCGCTAGGTCAAAGCAAACCCCTCGCACCGGTGTGTGGTTGGGAAAATGCACCGTTAAATTCTGCACGTCCAGCAGGGGGGTCATGGGGCCGTCGGGCTTTCCCGCATAATGTTAAAGCATAGCCAGCACAGCCAGGGATGGACAACCACAGCGCTGCCTCTACGACCGGGGAAGTTTTTGTGCGCACGGGGCAACTCCAGGTCTATACCGCCCCCCAGCGGGCCTTTTTTGCCGACGTGATGGCCATGGCCATGCAGCGGGCCAGTCAGGGCCACCGGGTGTTGATCGTGCAGTTTCTCAAAGGGGGCCTCAACCAAGGGCCGGAACACCCGGTGCGGTTGGTGCAGCATTTGGAGTGGATTCGCTGCCCGATTCCCCGTTGTATTGACACGCCGGATGTGCAGGAGGAGGAAGCTGCGGCGGTGCATCGGCTCTGGCGGGATACCCAGGCGCGGGTGCGCAGTGGTCGCTATCATCTGGCCGTTCTAGATGAACTGATCCTGGCGGTGCATTTGGGTTTGTTGGGCCTGATTGAGGTGGTGAGTTTTTTGCAGGAGCGTCCCCCTACGACGGACCTGGTGATTACCGGGACGACCCTTCCGCCGGAGATTTTGGCCCTGGCCGACCGGGTGACGGAATGGCGCCGTCCGCCCGGTTTTTAGAGACTGTTGCAGGACTGTTACAGAACCCGGCAGGCCGCCAGAAACCGTGCTACGATTCCGCCCGTAGATTGTTGGGGTCCTGTGCTGTGACGATGCGCGTAGCGGTGGTCGGTGGTGGCCCAGCGGGAGCCTCTGCCGCCGAAATCTTGGCCAAAGCCGGTATTGAGACTTATCTGTTTGAGCGCAAACTGGACAACTGCAAACCCTGTGGCGGGGCGATTCCCCTGTGCATGGTAGAGGAGTTTGACCTGCCCCCCGAGATCATTGACCGGCGGGTGCGCCAGATGAAAATGATTTCCCCCTCCAACGTGGCGGTGGACATCAAGCTCACCAACCCCCACGAATACATTGGCATGTGCCGGCGGGAAATCCTGGATGCGTTTTTGCGCAATCGGGCCGCGCGCCTAGGCGCCCACCTCATCCACGGTCTGGTGCAGGACATCACCCTGCCGCAAACCAGCCGCGAACCCTACCTTTTGCACTACAACGACTTCAGCAACGGCAGCCCTACGGGAGTGCCCAAAACCCTGGCAGTGGATGTGGTGATCGGGGCGGATGGAGCCAACTCCCGAGTAGCCAAGGCCATTGACGCCGGTGACTACAACTGCGCCATCGCCTTCCAGGAGCGGATTCGCCTGCCCGCCGAACAGATGCACTACTACGAAGACCGGGCGGAGATGTACGTGGGGGACGATGTTTCCCCTGACTTTTACGCCTGGGTGTTTCCCAAATACGACCATGTGGCGGTGGGCACGGGCACGATGCAGGCCAATAAAGCCGACATCCGCAAGCTCCAGGCGGGGATTCGCCAGCGGGCGGCCGCGCGACTCCAGGGGGGGGAGTTGATCAAAATCGAAGCCCATCCCATCCCCGAACATCCCCGGCCCCGGCGGGTGGTCGGACGAGTGGCCCTGGTGGGGGATGCCGCCGGTTACGTGACCAAATCCTCGGGGGAAGGGATTTATTTCGCCGCCAAATCGGGCCGGATGTGCGCCGAAACCATCGTGGAAACCTCCCAGGGGGGTAAGCGGCTGCCTACGGAACAGGATTTACGTCAGTACCTGCGGCGCTGGGACAAAACCTACGGCCTGACCTACCTGGTGCTGGATTTGTTGCAACGGGTGTTTTACCGGTCGAACGCGGCCCGGGAAGCCTTTGTGGAAATGTGCGCTGACCCGGACGTGCAGCGGCTGACCTTCGCCAGCTACCTGTACAAAACCGTGGTACCCGCCTCCCCCTGGGTGCAACTGAAATTGGCGGTCAAGACCGTCGGCAGTCTGCTACGGGGGCATGCCCTCGCTCCCTAGAGCCGCCAGCAACCGCTGGTTTTCTGCCGAATGGCGCACCGCCACCCGGAAATAATCGGCCCCCAGTTCTGGATAACTCAGGGTGTCCCGGATGAGTATCCGGTGGCGGACCAACAAACGCTCCTGCAACGCCGGCACCGGATGGCGGCTGCGGACCAGGAGAAAATTGGCGGCGCTGGGGTAGGGCGTTAAACCCGGCAGACGGGCCAATCCCTGGTACAGGCGGGGCCGTTCCTGGCGCAACCAATCCCAGGTGCGCTGAGCAAAGGCGCGGTCCTGGAGCAATAACCCCCCCAAGGCTGCCGCCAGGCCATTGACGCTCCAGGAGGCATCCCACTCCCGATAGCGAGACAGCCGGTTCGGATGGGCCAGCACATACCCCAGCCGCAACCCCGCCAAGGCATAGAACTTGGTTAAAGAACGCAGGATCACCAGGTTAGGGCAACGGTCCAGCACCGGAACCAAACTCTGGTCCTCCCCCGGCGGCAGGAAATCCATAAAGGACTCATCCACCACCACCAGCGACCAGTTCTCCAGCAGCGGCAGCAATTGCTCCCTAGTAAACAAATAACCCGTCGGGTTGTGGGGGTTACTCAGCAGCAGCCCATCCCCCCTGGAGGGTAACGCCACCGACGGTTGTTCCCAGGGTAAACGCCAGGGGCGCACCGGCGCTCCAAAGGTCTGTAAAGCCCGCCAGTGGTCCCCAAACGCCGGCGTTACCAGGGTCACCGTCTCCAGAGCCGCCAGGTCCCGCCCCACCCAAGTGAGCAAATGGGCCACCCCATTGCCCGGCCAGACCCAATCCGGTTCCAAGTGGTGCACCGCCGCCAGTTGCCGCCGCAGCTCCCGATACTGGGGATCCGGGTAGGCCACCAGCAAATCAACATGCGCCCGGACAAAGGCCAGCACCCACGTCGGCGGCCCCAGGGGATTGAGATTAGCCGAAAAATCCAGGATAGCTTCCGGTGCACAACCGGCTATAGTTGCTGCCCAGAGACGGTCCCCGCCGTGGCTTGGTCGCTGCAACTAGGACGCCACCCGCTCCTTAAACAACTTCCCTGCCGAAAACGCCGGTACTTGTGTCGCCGGAATCTTCATCGGTTCACCCGTGCGGGGATTGCGCCCCTCCCGTGCCTGGCGCTTGCGGGCCTCAAACGACCCAAACCCCACCAACGTCACTTTTTCCCCCGCCGAAACCGTCTCGATGATGGTGTTGAAAACCTCAGTAATGACACTATCCACCACCTTTTTCGGCAAGTCGGCATGCTGGGCTACCACTTCCACCAATTCACCCTTGTTCATAACACCACACTCCTCACAAATAAAACCTTCCCAGTTTTTATCCTGCGGAATTGAGTCTATTATGACACAAAATTTCCCCCCGAAACGCCCCTGGCCAGTTTAACGCAAATCCCATTTTAGTCCTCCCACCCTTCATCCACCGGGAAGCGGTTCATAGCCTCCCAAGCCAGGCAGGCATTGGTCTGGAGTTCTGGTGACAGGTGGGGTACATGGGGAATCTGGGACAGCACATCCATTGTCCGGCGAATCAGGCGCACGATGTCCCCCCCATCCAAGTTAGTGTGTTGACCCAGATCCAGCCAGGACACCCCCGCCGCCCAGCGCTCCACCAGCGGGGCCAAATCCGGCTCCAGCCACAAAGGAAACCCAATCTGATAGCGCCGTTGCAGTTGGAACAGCCGCCGCCGCAGGGGTCGCAACTGGTTCAACACCGCACTCACCGGCTCGGGCAACGGGTAATTCGTCCAGCTATCGGAACGGGGCGTTTCCATGACCAAAGCCGCCACCGCCGCCGCCAGATGCGAAGGACTCAAGTTATCCAACGCCCCACTGCGCAGAGCCAGTCCCAGCCACAGTTCGTTGTCCCCCCGCAGCGCTGCCACCGTTTGCCCCAACGACGTCGGGAACAACGACGCATCCAGGCATTCACATTCCCGCAACATGTCCATCAGGCTTAAAAAGTCCTGCCAGTGGCGCTGGGATTTCTGTTGCAGCTCCCGCTCCAGTTGCTGAATCTGCTGGTCCAGTTTGTCCAGTTGATACTGCTTGTGCACCAGCGCCCCGGACTTGGTCACCTGTCGTCCCGGGTGCTCCGCCAGTAATTGCTCCAGCCGCTCCACCTCCTGGCGTTGGGCCACCACCTCCGGCGCCATATCCACCGGCAACAGGTCAGGAATCTGCTGGGCAATCAGAGCCGTGTGTTCATTGCCCTGGCGATGCTGGCCTGGTTTGGGGAGCAAATCCACTGGCGGCATCAAGTAGTCCACCGCGCTGATGCGGGGCAATTCCGCATGCAGGTCAATCACATCGTGGGTGGTGGCCACGTACCAGCGGTTATCGCGCCCCAGGCACACCAGGTAGGGAAACTGACCGCCGCCGCTAACGCGGGTTACCAACACCGCTGGCAGGGGGTGGGGAATGTGCTTGCCCTCGAGAATCAACACCGTGCCCACAATGGCGAAATTCACCGCCAGGGAGAGCTGTTTTTGCCGCGTTTGCCGCGCCTGCTCCTCCAAGGTCTTCAACAACCGGCGGGCCTCCTTGTGGCGCTGGCGTAACTTGTCGTAGGCCATCACCTGGGCCATGTCCACCCCCGCCAGTTCCTGGGCCAGACGTTCCCGCTGCGCCCGCAGTTGGGCCAGTTTCTCCTGCAAAGGCTGCAACGTCCGCAGGGACAAAAACTGCCCAAAACTCCGCTGCACCAGTTCTTTGGTCTCCTCTAGGGTGTGCATTTGCAGCAGGTTGAGCACCATGCCGTAGCTGGGGGTGAACTTGCTTTCTAGGGGGTCCGGGTCGGCCAGGGCATATCGCACTGCCTCTTTAGCCCCCTCAAAGGGCGTTTGCAGGATGACCACATAGCCCTGCTGGTCCATCCCCCGCCGGCCCGCCCGGCCCGCCATCTGGAGAAATTCCGACGGAAACAGCAGCCGATGGCCCCGGTCCGTGCGCTTAGAAAGACTGGAAATGACCGTGGTGCGCGCCGGCATGTTGATGCCCGCCGCCAAAGTTTCCGTGGCAAACACCACCCGGATTAACCCCTGCTGGAATAGGGTTTCGATCAAGGCCTTCCAAGGGGGCAACACCCCGGCGTGGTGGGCGGCAATTCCCCGGTACAGGGCCTCTAGCATGGCGCCGGGCTGATACAGCTCCGGGTTGCGGGCCAAAAACTCCTCCACCTGTTGCCGCACCCGTGCCGACTCCTCAGGGGTCAGCAAATCCAAGTCCTGCACCGCCTGCACCGCCTGGTCGCACCCCCGCCGACTGAAGATGAAATAAATCGCCGGCAGCATATCCCCATCCCGCAGGGTTTTCACCACCGTGGCAACGTCAGGAATCCCTTGGCGGTCCCCAGTGGGGCGGCGCAGTTTCAGTTGGGGGTGAGGTCCCGTTTTGCTGTCATTCAACAGGGGGAAAAAGCCCTTTTGGTTGCCGAAAAAAAACTGCAACGGCACCGGACGGAAATCCGAATAAACCAACTCCGTCGGCCCATGCACCCGTTGAATCCACTCGGTCAATTCCTGGCTATTGGCCACCGTTGCCGACAGGGCCACCAATTGCACCGACGGCGGGCAATAAATAATCGTCTCCTCCCACACCGTACCCCGCTGCGGGTCGTTCATGTAGTGGCATTCGTCTAGCACCACCGCCTGCAGATCCGCCAGGGAGGTACCCACCTCGCCAATGGGGGTGCCGTAGAGCATATTGCGGAAGATCTCGGTGGTCATGACCACGATGGGGGCATCCCGGTTGATGGACACATCCCCCGTCAGTAGGCCCACCACCTCCGCGCCAAACTGCTGCCGGAAATCCCGAAACTTTTGGTTGGAGAGGGCCTTCAGGGGCGTAGTGTAAAAAATCCTTTTATTGTAGTACAAAGCGCGGTGAATGGCATATTCCGCCACCACCGTTTTCCCCGACCCTGTGGGCGCGCATACCACCACCGACCGCCCTTCTGCCAGAGCCTGCATCGCCTGGCGTTGAAAGGCATCTAGGGGAAAAGGAAAAAGGTCCCCCGGGTCTGGGGTCCAGCTATCGCCCATAGTCCTATTGTGACATTTTGCAACAACAACCCCCAGCGGTACCATAGGGAGTAAACAGCATCCGTAGGACAAAAGAATTTTATGGTCTATTCCTGGTTCAAAGCGCTGCATATTATCGGGGTGGTGGTCTGGTTTGCCGGTCTGTTTTACCTGGTGCGCCTGTTTATCTACCACGTGGAAGCCCAGGCCCAACCGGAACCGGCCCGTAGCATCCTGACCACCCAGTACAATCTGATGGAAAAGCGTCTATACAACATTATCACAACTCCCGGCATGGCGCTCACGGTGACCATGGCGGTGGGATTGCTGGTGCTAGAACAGTCCTGGTTACGGGAGTGGTGGCTGCACTGGAAGTTGAGCCTGGTGGTCCTGTTGCTGGCCTATCACATTTACTGCGGGCGGTTGTTGCGGCAGTTGGCCCAGGGAACCTGTCGCTGGACCAGTGGTCAATTGCGGGCCTTTAACGAAGCTCCCACCGTTTTGTTGTTCGTCATTGTCCTACTGGCGGTCTTCAAAAACGACTTTCCGGTGGGGCTGACGACCTGGGCCGTGGTGGGACTGGTATTGGCCATGGCCGTCGCCATTCAGCTCTATGCCCGTTACCGGCGCCTGAAAACTACCCCCGCTGGAGCAGTAGGGTCAAAATCCCCTGCTGACCCAACAGAATCTCCCGCAGGAAGCTGACGATCCCCACCCAAATCACCGGCGTGATGTCCACCCCCCCCAACGGCGGCACCAACCGGCGCGTCGGGGCCAGAAAGGGTTCCGTTGGCAGATACAACAACAGCAGCGGGAACCGGCGCAGGTTCACCTGAGGGTACCAGCTCAAAACAATCCGCAGCACAAACGCCAGGGTATAGAAAGCCAGCAGCGGCCCCAGCACCCAGGTCGTCCACAACCGCAAATCACCCATCACTCAGTTCCCCCCCTTCCCCACCTACACCTTAATCGCCTGGGGCACCGCCTGGGCAGCTACTACTCGGTCGCAGCCCGATTGGGGTCTGGCCCACTGGTAGCGGTACTCCTTCGGGTCCCCCCAGCACAAACCCAAATACAACTCCGTGCGCGTGGCATCCAACTCCAACCACTCCGCCCGGGAGATTGCCGCCTGGAGTTCCGAGACCGTGGCCGGCCGGGGCTGAGGCTGCAACCACCAGTAGCGCAACCCCTGGGTCTGCTGCCACCAAAACTCAGCAATGGCCGGCTTGGCCTGCATCAAACGTTCCTTATCCCCGGCGATGGCACACAGTTGCCCATGCACCTCCGGCACCTCAATCGTCCGGTCGCGAAACCGGCAGGTACGCCACACCACCCCCGAAACCCCCTGTTGGCGTTGGTATTCGTGGACCTGGGCCCGAAAGTCCTCAAATGCAAACACCATGCTCAGCCGCTCCGGGGGAATCGCCAGGGCAATGACCGAGTGGCCCACCCGTTCCCGCGCCGAAGGCAGCCAGCGTTGCCCCTGCCAATTGGCCTGCAACTCCCGCTCCAGAATTTGGATCAACTCGGCGGTAGTATAGGGCATGGGCCACAGCGGCTTAATCTAAGTAACCCATCAGCTCATTCACCGGCGGGTCCACTTGATTCGGCGCGACCGGACGACCCATCACCAGCTTGCTCGGCTTGACGAGCGCACCGTTGGGTTCTTGGGCCTTGGTCAACGCCCCCGCCGGTTGGGTCGGTTGGATTTCCGTCTGCGCTTGGGTCATCCTTCCTTGCTCCCGAATGTTTTTATATTTCCTATCTTAGGAGTAAACCCTGCCCCTTGACCGGAGGCCGACCCATCAAATGAACTTAAAGAAAGTATTAAAAATTCAAATTCCTGTGAACCAGGGGTAATTTTAACGACAGTTGCTTTACAAAAGCTAGGCAGGGGCAGCCCGGCCCGCCAGAATGGAGGTAGTCGCTGCAAGGCAAGCCATGACTCCACGGTTGTTCAATCCGGCGAATTATTGGCCGCTGGTGGTGAGTTTGACGCTGACGTTTTGGCTGGGGGCCACAGTGGTGCTCGACCTGCTGGTGATGCCGGCGTTGTACTGGGGGGGACTGATGCGCCAAAGCGGCTTTGCCAGTTTTGGTTATCTGGTGTTTAGCTGGTTTAACCATGCAGAACTGTTGCTGGCAGCCCTAGTCATGACCAGTGTGTTGGCCCAGAGTTTCCAACCGCCGCGCCACTACCGCTGGGGCTTGCTGTTGGCCAGTGCCCTGGTGGGAATCACCCTCATTTACACCTACATCCTAACGCCCTGGCTAGGGGAAACCAGCGCGGCCTTGACCTGGCTAACGGACGAAAAGGGGATTCCTGTCACCATGCACCTATTGCACGGCGAATACTTTGCCCTGGAATGCCTCAAGGTGTTGGTCGGCGGTAGCCTGCTCTGGTGGCAATGGCGTTATACCCTGGCGGACTAGAGCAAAGGAGGCACCAGCAACAACCCCGCCACGCCTAGCGCCGCCAAAGCAGTGACCAGAACTGCAGCCGCCGCACAATCTTTGGCAATGCGGGCCAATTCGTGATAGGTCTGCCCTACGGTCAGATCTACGACCGCCTCTAGGGCCGTGTTCACCAGTTCCAGGGCCAGCACCAGGCCAATGGTTAGGACAATGATGGCGGTTTGGGTCAGGTTGAGCTGTACCCAGGCGGCCCACACCAAAGCAATACCGCCAATGACCAGGTGAATGCGAAAGTTGCGTTGACTCCGACCGGCGTACCACAGGCCCTGCCCCGCATAGCGAAAACTCTGCCACAAACTACTGCGCCCAGAGGCCAAACGCGGAGAGCGACTCACAACCGATAACGGCATGGTGGTATCCTCACACTCGATTGGCTTCTAGTGTAGCAATGCCCTGGCAAGACCTCCTGCGGCCCTGTCTGGTACACACTGGCCCCATTACAGGGTTGGATGTGGAGATACTGCGCGCCCAGGGCATTCGTGGCACGGTGCTGGATGTGGATGACACCCTGGTGCCCACCCATGAGGAACAACTGGCGCCGGCCGTGGTTGCCTGGGTGGACCAGCTCAAAACCCTAGGGCCGGTCTGGCTGGTGAGCAACAATCTCTGCACTCGGCGGATTCAAGCCATTGCGGACCAATTGGCCTGTCCCTACATTGCCGGTGCGGCCAAACCCTCCCGCCGTAAACTCCGCCAAGCCCTGCAGCAGATGCAGTTGCCCCCGACTCAAACCGCCCTCATCGGCGACCGGCGTCTCACCGACATCCTGGCCGGCAATCGCCTGGGGATGTACACCGTTTGGGTCCAGCCCATTGCCCCACCCCCCTGGCCGGCCCTGCGCAATTTCGAGGATTGGTTGATCGACCGGCTGTTGTAAAAACATGTCTCCACCATCGCCAGGGCTGCGGCGGCCAGGGGAATAACAGCGCCTAGAGTCCGTGATTATACTGATAGGCAGGGAGGTGTTGAGGGACGCATCGTGCCCAAACCGATTGGCGAGTATTTTGTAGATGCCGGATTGTTGGAACCAGCCCAGGTGGAGGAGGTTTTAGTCGAGCAACGGGTGACCGGTCGGCGTTTTGGGGACATTGTGGTAGCGCGGGGTTGGCTCCAGCGTCAAATGAGTACTGGGTAAAAAATGTAATCATTCCCCACCGGCGAGCCATGGAGCAATCCCAGCCCCCTGCGACCCCGAAACCACCGGTCCAAAGGGTACCCTCCTTGCCACGGGTTAAACCCCCAGAAGAAACCTTGATCATCGGTACGGAATCAGTGTCGGTACCGCCTCAACCCCTACCCAAGGTGACCGATGCTCAGCACCAGGAAACCCTGATCCTGGAATGGAAGGATTTAGGCTAGCCCAACCAGTTGACTACTCAAATCCCACAGCCGTTCGGCCCGGTGTTGGTCGGTCGCCTGGGCGGAGAGTTTCTGGATAAAGGGTTTACCGTCTTTGCTCTGGCGGTTGCCCCAGCTCCAGTGCACCCCCGACGGGCGAAACGCCGGATCGGCTACCACCTGGGCCACCCGTTCCCCCGCTAGTTCCTGGGACACATACCCACCGGTAATGTACTTTTGGAACAGGGGAAACAGGCGGCGAAATAGGGGGAAATGGTGCCGAAACAGGGCCGTGTCCGCCACACAACCCGGATACAGGGAACTAAAGGTGATCCCCGTTTCCGCGTGATAACGCCGGTGCAACTCCCGCGCCATGATCATCAAGCACAACTTGCTGTCTTTGTAGGCTTTCCCGGGCTTGAAGCGCTTGCCGTCAATCATGGCGATGGGTTCTTTGAAGCCGGCTTCTAACCCCGCCAGGTCCCCCAAATCCGCCGGCGCCGGGATAGGAATTTTCCCCCCTAGTTCCTCCGTATTGGCCGTGACCGTCCCCACCACAATCAACCGCCGGTCGGGGTCGGGATTGGCCCGCAGGTCCTCCAGTAGCAACCGGGACAGCAGGAAATGCCCCAAATAATTGGTCGCCACATTGAGTTCATAGCCATCGGGGCTGCGCAGGGGTTCCTTGAGCAGGGGCATGTAAATGGCTGCATTGCATACCAGAGCCTTCAGGGGACGCCCCAGCCGGCGAAAGTCCTCCACAAACTGCCGCACGCTGGCCAGAGACGCCAAATCCAAGGGCAAAACCGTGTACTGCTGGGGGTTGAGGTGCAGTTGGGCCGCCGCCTGCTTCATCTTGTCGGGGTTGCGGCAGGCGCATACCACAAACCACCCCCGGTCAATCAGGGCTTTGGTGGCATATAACCCGACCCCTGAGGATGTCCCGGTGATGATGGCGGTAGGGCTGGCAGCAGTCATGGCAACGATACACCCTCTGGCAATGTACTTACCGAATTGTAGGCAGGCGTTGACCCCAGCCGGGGTTAACCGTTAGGAATTGTTAGATGTTTGATAAATAACTTAAAAGGGGCAGTAGAGCATGGCGGCTAGCTACTCGGGTGACTATGCTGGAGACAAGACAACCCACGGAATATGAACGTTCCGACGACGACTGCCTGGTGGGAAGTGACCATTACCTGCACGCCGCTGCTGGAGGAAATGGTGTTTTGGCGGTTGCAGGAATTGGATTGCCGCAGTACGGCCACCATCTATAGCCAGGATACGGTGCAAATCACGGCCTACGCCCCGCAGATGCAGTACCATTCCCAGCACTGGGAAGCCCTGCGGGAGTTGTTGCGGGAAGATGCCCAGGAAGTCCAGCAACCGTCCCCCCAGGTGCGCTGGCAACTGATGGACGGTCAGGACTGGTCAGCCCACTGGAAACGGCACTGGCAACCCCAACCGGTGGGGGAACGGCTTCTGATTCAGCCGGCCTGGTTACCCGTGCACAACCCGGACAACCGCTTGGTGTTGCGCCTTGACCCGGGGTTTGCCTTTGGCACGGGTAGTCATCCCACCACCCAATTGTGTCTGGAGGCCCTCGAAATGCGCTTGGACCCCCAGTGGGGTACGCCGGATGGGGTGATTGCCGATATTGGTTGCGGGTCTGGGATTTTGGCCATTGCGGCGGTGCTTTTAGGGGCGAAGCAGGTTTATGCGGTGGACATTGACCCCCTGGCCATTGCCGCCACCCGACAAAACCAGGCGTTGAACCAAATCAGAGGGGAACAACTGGTGGTGGAGCAGGGCAGTCTGGCCCGTTTAGCCGAACTTCTCCCCCAACCCCTGGATGGTTTTGTGTGCAATATCTCGGCGGAGGCCTTGATCACCATGGCGCCCCACTGGCGGATGGTCAGCCACGGCAAGACCTGGGGGATTGTGAGCGGTTTTATCGGCGAACAACTGGAAGGGGTCACCACGGCCCTAAGCGACCAGGGGTGGAGCGTGGCCGCCGTCCGGCAATGCCAGGAATGGTACTGTTTACACATCCGGCCCGATCCAGATTACACGGGGACCATCACCTCGGTGATACAGTAACAGCTAGAGGGGGATTGGGAGGTGGTTTATGTCAGTCATTCTCAGCCAGTTGCAACCGGCGCCCAAGGAGCAGGTTTTGTTGTTTCAGCCCTACTTGCCCGCCGGCAACAAGCGCGAAGTATTACCCTTTGCCTTGAGCCTCTACCGGTTAGGGAATCTGGAGGGGGAACGTTATATTGATGGCGGCGACGGTATTCCCTTTGTGGCCACTTGGAACGTTTCTAATCTGCCCGCCGATTTGAGCCGGTGTCAGATACAGTTTGAGGGCAATCCCGACTTGACCTATGACATGGTGATCGTCAACTTTGAATTTGTCAGCTTCCTGGTGGATCTACTCATCCACTACAAGCGCAGCCAGCGGGTGGATTTTCCCCAGGAGTTTTACCGGCGCTTGCTCAATATCCAGACCGGTGAAGAAAAGAAGGCCACGGTTGCTTCCGCCTAGAGGTCAAAGGGGCCATCCACCACCACCGTGCCGTCTCCACAGGCGATTTGCCCTTTGCGGGTGACCGGGTCGGCGCCGGGGCGAAAGATGGGGTCGGCGGGGCGAAAACGACCAGCTTCCCGAGCTTGACACACCACCATCATCATGCGGGCGGGGCCACTGGCTTCTGGGTCCAGGAAAATAGCGCTCACCAGAGGTTGCAGGCGAGGGTTTTGGGGAATGGCGTAGGTATAGGCGCCCCGGGAAGTCGTGCGGGTGGCATAGGTGTAACCACGCGGCAGGCCTACCCCGGCAATCTGCTCCAAGGGGCCAAAGGCAGAGGTAAACCGCCGGTAACGCTGATAATAGGTCCTTTGGGCACGGGTGACCCGACTTAAGGGTTCCCAGGGGGGACGTTGGCCCAGGCCTAAGGAACCACCCAGAACTATCCCTGCCAGGACACCCCAATAACACCAGCGCAACATGGGGATGATTTATCTTTATGGGTGGCGCGCTGCCTGAAAGCATATTACAACAGAAATGGAGCACACGCTGGAGGTTGGTTTCATGACGCCACTACTCTCGCCGGAGGAAATCAGTGCTCAAGCGGCGACCTTGACCGGTTGGACCGTCGAAGGAAAAACCCTGAAATGGGAACACCGGTTTGCGGATTTTTTGGCCGCCATGAAGTTTGTCAATTCCCTGGTCGAACCAGCAGAACAAATGGGCCATCACCCCGATATTTTTATTTCCTACAATCGGGTAGTGATTACCTTGACGACCCACGACGCCGGCGGCCTGACCCAAAAAGACTTCGACCTGGCCCGCCAGATTAGTCAACTTCTGGCCAATTCATAAGCAGGTGGTATCCTATTTTACCGTTAGTGGCCTTTACAGGGGGATAACCTAGTCTTAAACTATTATCTTAGACGTTCCTACCATGGATGGGGGCGGTCTGACTCGTGGTTCATTGGTTGTCGTTAGGGTGTGAGGTGAACGATGATGAAGCAGAAGGAGTGGATGCTTAAGTCCTTAGCGGCGGGTGCGGTGGTAACGGGGCTGGTAGTGGCGGGTGAAGCCCAAGCCCAGGTCACGACCCCAAATCCCCGGGAGTCGATTCGGCAGGTGCGGGAGTATGTGCGGGATTTGCGCGTCGAGGATGAACTGGGGCAGGTGACGTCGGTTTCGGAGTTTGTGGATGTGAAGCCGACGGACTGGG
>JAUQVX010000018.1 GCA_039794565.1 Gloeomargarita sp. SRBZ-1_bins_9
GCCGCATGGAGCAAGCCCTCACTAAGCAAGTGGAAGTTTTCTTAAAAAACTTGTTTAGTGAGCGGTATAAGGCACTGGGATTGATTGAAGGGAACAAATACTTTCAGTCAGTCCCTAAACCCGAGGTGTGGATAAATGTCCATAAAAGGGATATTTGTCCATGCTAAGGGATACTCCGCCAACTCCCACTGGTCCCTAAAAGGGATATTTGTCTATGCTAAGGGATACTCTTAGTAAGCGTACTTGAGGGCCAGGACCAGTAGGGCAGCGACGACGCCGAGGATGAGTAGCCCGCCGGTGAGGACCACCAGGGGATTGTCGGCGTTATCAAACCGCATCGGTCCTTGGTTCATTTCCTGCATAAGCGTGGCTCCTGTAAACTCCCCACCTTCAACCCTAGCGAAAAGGTTGCCGGGGTAGGGGAATCATCGCCATTTTTTTAACAGTCGCCGCATGTGGACGGTCCACCGTTCCATCCGTTGCCGCCAGAGACGCGCCGGTGTGAAAGGGGCAATGTCCCCCTGCGGATGGTGCTGGCGGTAGTCAAAAAAGGCATCGAGGGCCTGCCAAATGCGTTGCAGTCTGGCCTTGACCTGGGGAGCGCGATATTCCGCCAGGAACTCAGGAGGAACAGGAGGCGGCGGCGTCTGTAGGGCCTGTAGAATCCGCTGCAGGTCATAGCCGGAGTCATAACAGCCGATTTGCTGGCAATTGCCCCCGGGGTCCAGGTAATCCGCTAGGCCGCCGTTGACACTGGAAAAGACTTGGCAGCCGCACGCCAGCGCTTCCAAGGGCGGTAGACCAAACCCTTCGCTGACCCCCCGCACCGCCCAGTACATAGCGGAGTCGTAGAGATAAAGGCGGCTGCGATTGAACAGGTCGGCCAGGTCGGGCACAAAAGTATCCACAATCTCGACCCGGCAATGGCGTTGGAGTTTGGGCGCCAGTTGCTTCAGGAGATAGGGGGAGGATTTGCGGGCCATGATCAACACGTCAATGTCCCGGGGCTGGTGGCGGTTGGTGAATTCATCGCTGAGGACGTTGGGCAGGTAGTAAATGGGGGCGTGGGGTGCTTTTTGTCCCCAATAACCCATGCTGTGGCGGCTGACCGTCACAATGGGCACGCCGGGTGGGATGGCGAATCCGTAACCCACGCTGTGGGCATGGTAAACCACCGGATAGGCCCGTAACCGTCGTAATAGACGCGGGACATGAAACCCCCAACTGACCACGAAAATGCCGGAAACGGGTTGTTGGAGCAGGTCGGCTAAAAACAGACGCCCGGGTTCCCGTTGCTGGTAGGTCACTAACTCCGCTGGGCCAAGGGATTGGGCTAACGCCAGGGTTTTCAACTCGGCCCACAGACCGCCACAGTGGTAGCGGGGATCGGTGCCGGGGACCAGAAAGTACAAAGGCCGCATGGCGTCGTTTTTATCTAGATTTTTTCCCCACTGTACAGAAAACTGGCATGATTAGAAATAGTGTCTGTCAGGGTTGAATGGTGTCCCGCTGTACCCTGCCGTTAACACCGGCGCTTTACGGCTACTTGCTGGAACACTCCCTGCGGGAGCCGGCCCTTTTGCAACAACTCCGGTCCGAAACCCAGGGATTGCCGGGAGCGGAGATGCAAATTGCGCCGGATCAGGGGCAATTCATGGCTCTGTTGGTGCAGTTGATGGGGGCGCGACGGGCCTTAGAGATCGGCGTATTTACTGGTTACAGCAGTCTGGTGGTGGCCCTGGCCCTGCCTGCGGATGGTCGCCTGGTCGCCTGTGATATTGACCCAGAAACCACCCAAGTCGCCCGGCGCTACTGGGAGAAGGCAGGGGTGGCCCACAAGATTGACCTGCGAATCGGGCCGGCCCAGGCGACATTGGCGGATTTGTTGGCCCAGGGGGAAGCCGGACAGTACGATTTCGCCTTTATTGACGCCGATAAGGAAAATTACGGGATTTATTACGAGCAGTGCCTGCAATTGCTGCGTCCCGGCGGTTTGTTGCTGGTGGACAACGTGTTGTGGGGCGGGAGGGTGATCGATCCCCAGGCCCAGGATGCTGCCACCCAGGCGATTCGCACCTTTAACCGCAAGGTTTATCACGATGAACGGGTGCTGCTGAGTATGCTACCGGTGGCGGATGGTTTGACGCTGGTGTGGAAACGGCCATGAGGGTGCTGGTGGTCGGAGGGGGTGGGCGGGAACATGCGTTGGCCTGGAAGCTGGCCCAATCGCCCCAGGTAACGAAAGTGTTTTGCGTGCCGGGCAACGGGGGGACGGCTATGCTCCCCAAGTGTGTCAATATGCCCATGCTGCCGGTGGACCAGGAGGGAATTGGCCGTTTGGCGGTGGTGCAGGGGGTGGGATTGGTAGTCATCGGTCCGGAAGCACCCCTGGCGATGGGGTTGGCAGACCACCTGCGGCAACAGGGGTTGTTGGTTTTGGGGCCGGGGCAAGCGGGCGCCCAACTGGAGGCGAGCAAAGTCTGGGCCAAGGAACTGATGCTAGCGGAGGGGATTCCCACTGCCCCTGCCCAGGTTTTTCGGGAATTGGCCCCCGCTCAGGCCTACATCGAACAACAACCCCTGCCGGTGGTGGTCAAGGTGGACGGTTTAGCCGCCGGTAAGGGGGTGACGGTGGCCCAAACCCACGGGGAGGCGGTCCAGGCGGTGCAGGCAGCCCTGGCGGGGAAATTCGGGACAGCCGGGCAACGGGTCCTGGTGGAAACGTTTTTACCGGGGCAGGAGGTATCGGTCCTGGCGCTGACGGATGGCCAAACCCTGTATCCCCTGTTGCCGGCCCAGGATTACAAGCGCGTAGGGGTTGGAGATACGGGTCCCAATACGGGAGGGATGGGGGCCTGCGCACCGGTGCCCTGGATGACGCCGGAACTCCAGCAGCGAGTGGAACGGGAGATTTTTCAGCCCCTGTTGGCGGCGCTCCGGCGGCGAGGCATTGACTACCGGGGGGTCATTTACGCAGGATTGATGGTTACGCCGACAGGGGACCCGATGGTGGTGGAGTTCAACTGTCGTTTTGGGGACCCGGAAACCCAGGCTCTCTTGCCGTTGCTGGAGTCAGACCTGCTGGAGCTGGCGGTGGCCTGTGCCCAAGGGCAGTTGGCCGATGTTCCGCCCCCCCATTGGAAACCGGGCTACGCCGCTACGGTGGTCGTGGCGTCCGGCGGTTATCCTGGAGAATTCACCAAGGGCTATCCGGTACAGGGTCTGGACCTGGCGGAAGCTACCGGCGCCTTGGTCTTCCACAGCGGCACCCGGCGGGAACGCAACCAAATCCTTACCGATGGGGGGCGGGTCTTCAGCGTGACGGGCTACGGTGAAACCCTGGCGGATGCCCTCACCCAGGCCTACGCCGCCGTGAAGCACATCCACTTTACCAACAGTTACTACCGCAGCGATATCGGCTGGCGCCTGCAGCAATAGGTTACTTCTTGGGCATCAATACCATAATCATATTGCGGCCTTCTTTTTGGGGCACCTGTTGCACCTCCCCTACCTCCTGCACATCGTTGGCCAGCCGTTTGAGTAGATCTTCCGCCAATTCGCTGTGTTGGGACTCCCGCCCGCGAAAGGTGATGGTGACCTTGACCTTGTCCCCCTCTTTCAAAAACCGCCGGGCCTGGTTTACCCGCACCTGGTAATCGTGGTCGTCAATGTTGTAACGCATTTTCACTTCCTTGACTTCCACCGTCTGCTGTTTTTTCTTGGCCTCGCGCGCTTTTTTCTCCTGCTGGAACTTGTACTTGCCGTAGTCCATGATGCGGCACACCGGTGGGTCGGCTTTTTCGCTGATCAGCACCAGGTCCAGTTCCTTCTCCTGGGCTAAAGCTAGGGCCTCCCGGGGGGACATGATCCCCAGTTGGGTACCGTCCACATCGATCAACCGAATCTTGGGGTACCGAATCCGCTCGTTAATGTTCGGTATAGCGCGGTTGTTCGGTCGTTTTGAGGGGGGAGTCGCCGTCACAAATCCGTCAATGGAACAACAGTGAACAATTCCCAAATCAGGGTATTAACCCTCCTGGGTTGGGGAGACAATCGTTGCCCCCAGTTTAGCATAAGGTTACCCAACCCCTAACCCTCCCGATTTACAAAGGGTAACAGAGCCAGGATCCGCGCCCGCTTGATGGCCCGGGTAATCTGCCGCTGCTGCTTGGCCGTTAACCCCGTTACCCGTCGGGGCAGAATCTTGCCCTGATCGCTAATAAATTTCCGCAACAAGTCAACGTCCTTGTAATCAATCGGGTCACTGGGTTTGATCGGAGAGACCCGTCGCCGATAAAACGTCATAGCCTACTTCGTCTCCCGATGCAGGGTGTGTTTGTTGCAATAGGGGCAGTATTTCTTCAACTCCAGCCGTCCGGTGGTGTTACGGCGATTCTTGGTGGTGGTGTACCGGGAAACGCCCGCCGCCCGCTTGTTCGGGTTGGTCCGGCATTCCGTACACTCCAGCGTAATAATCAGCCGTACACCTTTGTTCTTGGCCATAACTGCCCTGCGTGTACAAAATGTGACATCTCCTAAGTATAACCCAAATTCCTGTTTACGACAAGGCCCCGGTTAAGTACCGCCACAGCACATATCGCCGCCCCGTCCAGCGCACCAGAGCCACATCCAGGCGACAGGGGAGGTGCTGCCACTGGGGATGTTGGCTCAGGAAAACGGCTGCTGCCTGCTGCAGGCGGGTTTGTTGACGGGGGGTAATGGCCGCAGCGCCATCGGCGTCCCAGTTGCCGGCCTTACGGGTTTTAACCTCAATAAACACCACCACCTCCCCGGCCAGCATCACCAGGTCCAGTTCTCCCCACTGACAGCGCCAGCGGTGGGCCAGCAGTTGCCATCCTTGGCGTTGTAAATGGGCTGCCAGCCAGTTTTCCCCACCGCGCCCGGTGTCAAGCATGGGCAATGGGCGGTTTTTCCAGTAATACGGCACCAACAAGGATGGCCCGGTCAAAGATCGCGCCCGTGATATCGGCATCGGTCAAATCGGCCTCCCGGAGATTAGCGCTGCTTAGGTCGCACTGAATCAAGCTGGCCCCGTTCAATTTGGCCTGGCGGAGGTTGGCGCCGTTGAGGATGCAACTGGAGAGTTTAGCGCGGCTCAGCATGGCTCCCTGGAGGATGGCGCGGGATAGATCGGCTCCCCGTAACGAGGCCGCCGTTAAATTGGCCTGCCGCAGATTGGCCCGGCTTAAATCCGCATCCCAGAGATTGGCTTGGCTGAGGTCCGCTTGGGTGAGATTGGCGCTGCTGAGGAGGGACCGGCTCAAATCCGCCTCCACCAATCGGGCGTGGCTGAGGTCCGCCATACAGAGATTGGCCCCCCCCAAATCCGCCTGGGTTAAATCGGCTTGCCATAAAATGGTGCCGCTGAGTTTGGCCATGACCAGCCCCGCCCCCTTGAGAAAGGCACCGCTCAAATCCGCCTCCCGCAGGATGGCCTGGTTTAATATCGCCCCTTCGAGATTGGTCTCGGTTAGATAGGTGCCACTCAATTTGGCCGCTGTTAGGTCAATGCCCCGTAAATCCGCCCCCGATAAATCTACACCGCTGAGATTAACCCGACTGAAATTCCGTTCCCCTTGGGCATAAAGCGCTAAGAGTTCGGCCGCGTCCATGGACTGGATTTCCTCAGGGTGTGGGCGACAAGGGTAGATCAACTACGGGAACATTTGACGACTCGTTTTGATCTTACCCTAAGTCGGCGGATGGGCAGCGATTCTGGCGAATCAAACCTTGGGTGAAGCAAAGGGGTGTGAGGTGCGATTTTGGGGGGGATGGGGTACGGTAGGGCTGGTGGTGGCGGGGCTGGCTCTGCCGGGGTGGGCCCAGGCGACGTTGCAATCCTGGCGGTATGACGCCCAAAGGCAGCAGTTGCACTTCCAAACGGACCACCCTACCCAACCCCAGGTGCAGGTGGTGGGGCAACAGCGGGTGGTCATTGACCTGCCGGCAACCCGTTGGCCCTATCCCCCGGTTGAGCAGTCCTTCGGTTCGACGACGGTGCGGGTCGCCCAGTATCAACCGGAAGTCGTGCGGTTGGTGGTGGCCTTGCCGCAGGTTATTAGCACTGACCAGGTGCGGTTACAACTCCAGGGCCAGGGATGGTCGGTGGACTGGTCAAGGCCCCCAGGGGTCAGGACCGTGCTCCAAGCGGCCCAGCGCCAGGGGCAAGGGATTTTACTGCACCTCAGCGGTCCGGCGGTGGGGGGACGCGTAACCCGCTCCCTCGACCGGCAATGGTTGTATGTGGATTTACCCAACACCGGCCTCAGTAGGGAATTGCAAAACCAAACCCGTCCCTACAACCTGCGGGCGGAAATCACCAGCACTGGTCACACCCGGCTGATGCTCGAAGTCCGCACCGGCGACCCGGATTGGCAGCTCGTCAGGGTCCCCCAGGGTCTGTTACTGCGACCCGCACCGGTCGTTACTCGTCCCCCGGGGAGCACCCCCAACCGCTCCCGTTTTGTGGTGTTTCTCGACCCGGGTCATGGGGGCAGCGATCCCGGGGCCATTGGTCGGGGGGGGATCCGTGAAAAAGACATCGTCCTGGACATCAGTCGGCGGGTGGCTCGTCTGTTAGAGGCCCAAGGGGTGCGCACAGTGTTGTCTCGCAATCGGGATGTAGATATGGATTTGGCACCCCGGGTGGCTTTGGCGGAACGGGTCAGGGCCACCGTGTTCGTCAGCCTTCACGCCAATGCGCTGCACCTGAGCCGTCCCGATGTCAACGGCGTAGAAACCTACTACTACCAAACGGGACAATGGCTGGCCCGCAGTATTCACAAAAACGTTTTGCGACAAACCAATGCACGGGATCGGGGCGTTCGCCAGGCCCGTTTTTACGTCCTGCGCCGGAGTTCTATGCGGGCGACGTTGGTGGAGGTGGGCTATGTCACCGGTGCCGAGGACGCTCCCCGTCTGGCTCATCCCACCTATCGGCAGCAAATTGCCCAGGGCATTAGCCAAGGCATTATTCGTTACCTGGACAACCTGGCCCGCCAACAAATGAAGTAGGGGTGGGCGCGGTAAAAGCCGATGGCCGTCCTGGAGGGGCGCGTGGTGTCTCCAGCGGGATTCCCAGGCCCGATCCCCACAAACGCACGATTCGCCTCCTG
Source organism: Gloeomargarita sp. SRBZ-1_bins_9 (assembly GCA_039794565.1). Taxonomy (NCBI): domain Bacteria; kingdom Bacillati; phylum Cyanobacteriota; class Cyanophyceae; order Gloeomargaritales; family Gloeomargaritaceae; genus Gloeomargarita; species Gloeomargarita sp. SRBZ-1_bins_9. The sequence continues at coordinate 7,137 of JAUQVX010000018.1, forward strand.
CAAACTCTGAACCAGCAGGACATGCCCAACCGCGAGTGGCATCTCGGAGACGACAGCGTTTTACGCCCTGCAGCTCAGAGTCATCTCGAGAACCCCTTAGACCCCCGTTCTAACCAGACCTATCAGTGATCCATGATTCGTTCAACAACGTCACGCCCTGCAATTCGTGGGGACCGGCATTTTCACCACAGCACAGAAAACGCAAGTTTTTTGTCACTGATGAAACAACCTTAAAACCGCAACTTTCAGCGATTTTTGCAAGCTCAGCCCTTGGGCATGCACCCAATCCAGTGAAACAGATTTGGGGACGATTGTCTGGTGGCTTCTTTTTTTGGGCCTTTTAGATCAATTGCCCTGTCTCCGCCTCGGTGAGTTTTGCGATTTCTCCCCCGGTCAAATCGGACCTTGACAGCAGAATCTTTTTCGCCTTTTCACTCACCATAGGCCAGTTCAGCTCCAGAACCCCTCCCAATCAGGACATTGGGTTCCTTCCACACCGTAGGGGTGCATGGCACACACCAGAATCTGGCCGTTATAGACCTGACCGTGATAATGCTTGCAGCCGACGCAGGCCGGTTGGTTCATCAGCAACGGGTCCAGCGTGCGGGCTAAAGGTTGGGCCAAGCCGGAGAGAGCCTCTTCCAACCAAACCGTGGTTTCAGTAATGGAGGTCTCCCACTCCCACAGCATGTCTTCAACCTGGTCATTCCAGGTCTCCAGCTTCTCCAGCCATTGTTGGACCTGGTTTTCCCAATCCAGAATGACTTCTACCAACGAACCACTCAGTCGTTGCCACCAGTCCGGCATCGGTCTTTCTCCCCCCGCTTTAATCGGTCACCTCCTGCCCCACTAGGATCACCCGCTGTTGCTGGCCCTTGCCCAAGACCACCTCCCGCTCCCGCACTTCCCTAAGTTGCCAGGGGGTGGACCCAATGGTTTCTCCAATAGAGACGTTCTGGGTGGTGTCGCCGATTTGAAACATCGCCACCGACTGGGGACCCATCTGCAACAGACCCACCAACACCGGGCGAGGACCGGGCTGGGGTGGCGGTAGGGTTGGAGAAACCACAGGGCTAGGGGGAACGATAGCTACTGGTGTAGGGACTACCGGCGGTTGGGGCATGGGCTTGACGACAACCGGCAGCGGGGGCGGCGGCAAAGAGACTGATGCTGGTGTAGGTTTGGGCTGAGGTGCAGGGGGTTTTTCGGGGATGTGGTCCAGGGCCTGATCCAAATAGGCAATAAATTCACCGTGGGGTGATGCAGCAAGTTGCGCCGCCGGTCGTGCTTGCCAACTGCGTTGCCAACCCCAGGTGCCCAGCATCACCACCACCCCTAACCCCAGCCAAATCCACCAGGGCAGGTCCCGTTCCACCGGGGTATCCACAAAAGCCGCCGTCAGGACGGGGTCCATGGGAGCGGGTGGCGAAGGACGATAGGCTAGGACAACGGCGTTTCCTGACGTAGGTTGGGCCGACGTAAGGGCCAGGATTTCCGGGACCGGTGGCAGGCAACGCTGGGGCGGCAACGGCTCCTCCAGACAGGCAAATACCTCGTCCAGCAGGGCTTCCGCCTCCGCTTCCCAGGGCGTTTCGGGCGTTGAGTGACTCATGCCGAAAGTTGCTGGTGCAGTTCTAGGTAGATGACCAAGGCTTGGATATCGGCGGGATTTACACCCCCAATGCGGGCGGCTTGACCAAGGGTGAGAGGGCGAACACGACTCAACTTCTCCCGCGCTTCCATTGATAGCGTAGAGATGCGGTAGTAGTCAATATCTGCGGGTAAGCGCCGGTGGGCTAATTTTTGCATCTGCTCGATTTGCTGCTGTTGGCGCTGGAGATAACCGGCATATTTCAACCGGATTTCTACACCCTCTTGTACCGCCCGCGGTAGGTTGTCATCCCCCAAGCCCCAGGCCACGAGGTCGCTGTAGTGAATCCCCGGTCGGGTGAGTAACTCCGCCAGGGTGACCGCTGTCCGTAGGGGTTCCCCAGCTGCTTGAATCTGGTCAGCCACCGGGTCATGGGGTTTGACGCGGATCTGCTGGAGTCGTTGCTGCTCGGCGGCGATCTGGCGTTGCTTGTCCAAGAAAATTTGCCAGCGCCGGTCGTCAATCAGACCGATTTCCCGTCCGAGGGGCGTCAAGCGTTCGTCGGCATTGTCGGCCCGCAAATGCAGCCGGTATTCCGAGCGGGAGGTCAACATGCGATAGGGTTCCCGCAAATCCCGCGTGCACAGGTCGTCAATAAGCGTGCCGATGTAGCTCTGCTCCCGGGGAAAAACGATCATGTCTTGGCCCTGGACATAGCGCGCTGCATTGATCCCCGCCACGATTCCCTGGGCAGCAGCTTCCTCATAGCCGGTGGTGCCGTTGATTTGCCCGGCGCAAAAAAGCCCCTGAATTTTTTTGGTCATGAGGGTGGGGAAACATTGGGTGGCCGGCAGGTAGTCGTATTCCACCGCATAGGCCGGACGCAACATCACGCAGTTTTCCAACCCCGGTAACGTGCGCAACAGGGCCAACTGCAAAGGCTCCGGCAGCCCGGTGGAAAACCCCTGCACATACAGCTCCGGAATGTCCCGCCCCTCGGGTTCTAAGAAGATTTGGTGGGATTCCTTGTCGGCAAAACGCACAATCTTGTCTTCAATGCTGGGGCAATAGCGCGGTCCCTTGGCGTCAATCCAGCCCCCGTACACCGGCGTGAGATGCAAGTTTTCCCGAATGATCCGGTGGGTTTCGGTTGTGGTGCGGGTTAAATAGCAGGGCAATTGCTCTCGCTCCTGCCAGACTGTCGGGTCAAAGCTGAACCAGCGCACCTGGGGGTCCCCGGGTTGGGGTTCTAGGCGGCTGTAGTCCACCGTGCGTTTGTCCACCCGCGCCGGCGTACCCGTTTTCAAACGCCCCACCTCAAACCCTAGGCGTCGCAGGCAATCGGTCAGCCCTTCGGCGGCAAATTCCCCGGCCCGTCCGGCGGCCATGGAGCGGTTGCCCACCCAAATCCGTCCCCCCAGAAAAGTGCCGGTGGTGAGAATAACCGCCTTGGCCGCAAAGCTGACGCCAAAGTAGGTGGTCACCCCCTGCACCTCGTCATTGGGACCAATGAGCAAATCCGTTACCATGCCTTCCCGCACCCAGAGGTTGGGCTGGTTCTCCACCACCTGGCGCATGACTCGGCTGTATTCCCGTTTATCCGTCTGCGCCCGCAAGGCCCATACCGCTGGCCCCCGGGAACTGTTGAGCAAACGTTTTTGCAAATAGGTGCGGTCGGTGATTTTGCCGATCTCCCCCCCCAGGGCATCTACCTCGTGCACCAACTGGGACTTGGCCGGTCCCCCCACGGCCGGGTTACAGGGCTGCCAGGCAATGCGGTCCAGATTCAACGTCAGCAACAGGGTACGGCACCCCAAGCGGGCTGTAGCCAAGGCCGCCTCACACCCGGCATGTCCGGCTCCTACCACAATGACATCAAAGGTGTCTTGAACATCCACCATCGTGCCCTTTTTTGCCCTGTTTCCTATTGTAAAATTGACCTACGGCGTTTTCCAGGTGGATGCAGCGGCTGACCCTGCTGACGGACTTTGACGGCCCCCTGGTGGATGTGTCGGAACGTTACTACCAGGTGTATCGGCTGTGTTTGCAAAACCTGCAGCGGCAGTATCCTGAGGCGCAGTTGACCTATCTGGATAAAGCCACGTTTTGGGCGCTCAAACGGGCCAAGGTTGCGGAAACGGATATCGGCATTCGCTCGGGATTGACACCGGTGCAAGCGCGTTTGTTTGCCCAGTGCCGCCAGCAGACCGTACACACGTTTCCCTACTTTGAACTGGACCGGTTACAGCCGGGGGTGAAAACCGTTCTAGCCCAGTTGGCCCAGCAGGGGGTGGCGGTTTGCGTCATCACCATGCGGCGGGAGCGGGAACTCACCTTTGCCCTGAGGCAATTTGCCCTGGAACCGCTGTTGTCGCGGGAGCGTTGCTATTGTGTGGCGGATGATTTTGTGAAAACGGCTGACCATCTGGACAAACCCCTGGTGCTGGCCCGCGCTTTGGCTGCCATTGCGCCTAGGGGGCCGGTGTGGATGGTGGGGGACACGGAAGCGGACATTATTGCTGCCCAGACCCACGGGATTCCGGTGGTGGCCGTCACTTGCGGCATTCGCGATGCGGTCACGCTGCAAAAGTACCAGCCCGATTTCCTTGAGCCGGACTTGGCCGGGGCGGTGCGGTTGATCCAATCCCTAGTGCAGGTAGCCCAGGCCCCAGCCCACCAGTAACAATACCCCCAATACCAGCCGATAGAGGATGAAGATGGCGGTGCTGTGGCGCTGCAGATACTTCAGCAAAAAATCAATGGCCAGGTAGGAAAACCCGAAGGCCGAGAGGGTTCCCCACACCACACTGCTTAAGCTTGCGGGTGTGAAGGCAATTTCGGTGAACAACTCCACGACACCTGCTAGCAAAAGGGCCGGAATACTCAGCAAAAAGGAAAAGCGGGCCGCCGTTTCTCGGTCCAGACCCACCAATAGCCCCCCCACCAAGGTGGCGCCCGAGCGGGACACCCCGGGAATCAGGGCCAAGGCCTGGGCGCAGCCTACCCAGAAGCCATCGCTGACCCGTAGGGCCTGCAGGTCCCGCTGGCGTCGGCCCACCCGTTCGGCCCAGGCCAGGAGTAATCCCACCCCAATCAATGCCCCAGCGATCACCGGCAATCCCCGCGGCGGTGAACCCACCGTCAGCTTCACCAGCGCCCCGGCTACCAGCAGCGGCACCGTTCCCACCACCAGACTCAGCATCAGCCGCGCCGGTAGGGACTGCCATTGGCGTTTGCGCACCGCCAGGAGGAAGCCTTGTCCCACCTGGGCCATATCCTGCCGGAAGTACCACAGGAGGGCTGCCAGGCTCCCCAACTGGATCACGGCGCTAAAGGACACCCCAAAATCCGGCCAGCCGAAAAACGCCGGCAGAATCCGCAGGTGGGCGATGCTACTGATGGGCAAAAACTCCGTCACCCCCTGGATAAACCCCAGCAGGATGGCCTGCCACCAGGAGGGTATAGGCGTCACGGCAAGGGTGGTCATCGCTGCTCTACACGACTGTCTATCTAGTGAACCACAATCCCATTGGGTTAGACTGGGAAGGGAAAGGGATTTTTTTGCCGATGGACAGGTCAGGGTGAATACTTCTGCGGCCTATTTGTTGATTACGACTCCCACCGGTGAACAATATATTCCTCTTGTGGGCGGTAACAGTTGGAGTATTGGTCGCGCCGACCGCAACGGCATTGTCCTGGCAGACCGGTGGGTATCCCGTCATCACGCCATGATCCAACGGTTGGATACGGGGGAGTATTACTTTATTGATTTCGGCAGTCGCAACGGTTCTTTTTTGCGGGGGCGACGCGTCAGTATTCCGGTGGTCCTGCAGGACGGGGACCAAATCACCGTGGGGGAAACCAAAATTACCTTTCACGTGCGTAATTCGGTGCCCCCCACGCCGCTTCCAGCCCCTGGGCCAGGGAAGGGCGACCAGGACCACGCCACCGAAGTGTTGCATGTGCGCTGCCTGATTTCCGTGCTGGTGGTGGACATCCGAGAGTATGGTCTCCTGGCACGGCAGTTGGATGAGGCCTTGCTGGCCCAGGCGATTGGCTCCTGGTTTCGCCAGGTGGGGGAAATCATCCAGCGTTTTGGCTCGCGGGTGGATAAATACATCGGCGATGCGGTGATGGCCGTCTGGATCCACAGCACCCAAGGTCCTTCTCAAAACGACATGTTGCGGTTGTTGCGCACGGTCTGGGCCATTGACAAAACCACCGCCAATTTGCACTACCAATATCCTTTGCCGGGGCCGTTGCGGGTGGGGGTGGGCCTCAACACCGGCTATGCTATGGTGGGCAACAGCGGTAGCGGTGAGCGCCCGGAGTACACCGCTTTAGGGGATACGGTGAATCTGGCGTTCCGGTTGGAGGCGGCCACCCGTAGCCTGGGGTTGGACCTGGCTATGGGGGAAAACACCTTCCGTTATATCCAGGACATGGACCAGGTCCACGAATTTTTCGCACCCTACACCACGATGCTGAAGGGCTACGACGAACCGGTGACCCTGTGGGGGATCTCGTTCAATCAACTGCGCCTGTTTTTGCAATTGCACAATCCCGAGGGGGGCACGCGCAACGGTACGTTTACGTTTCCATTGGGGCTACCAAATTGACCGGAGTGCGCATTGCCGTGGTGGGGGATGTCCATGGCCAGTGGCAGGAGGCGGACGCCTTGGCCTTGGAACATTTGCAGGTGGATTTGGTGCTGTTTGTGGGGGATTTCGGCAACGAGGCGGTGGAGGTGGTGGCGCAGGTGGCGGTCTTGCCCTGGCCCAAGGCGGTGGTGCTGGGGAATCACGACGCCTGGTACACGGCCACGGATTGGGGACGGCGCCAATGCCCCTATGACCCCAGCCGGGAGGACCGGTTTCGGCAGCAGTTGGACCTGCTGGGGGATGACCACGTGGGGTATGGCTGCCGGAAGTTTCCCCCCCTGGGGCTGGCGGTGGTGGGGGGACGGCCTTGTACGTGGGGAGGCGTCGAGTGGCAATGGGGCGACTTTTACCGGCAGTACTTTGGGGTCGAGGGTTGGGCAGCTTCCCAGGAGCGCATCCTGCAGGCCATCCGCCAGGCTCGGTCTCCCCAGGTGATCCTCCTCAATCACAATGGCCCCAGCGGTTTGGGCGGGGAACCCTGCGACCCCTGTGGCCGGGATTGGGCGCCCGTGGGGGGGGATTTCGGGGACCCGGATTTGGCCGGAGCGTTACACATGGCGCGTAGCCAAGGTATCTCTATCCCCCTGGTGGTCTTTGGCCACATGCATCGGCAGTTGCGGGGGAATTTGGGGCAACGGCGCATGGTGCATCAGGATGAGCAGGGGACGGTATATTTCAACGCCGCCGTCGTTCCGCGGATTCGCAACGGTCTTCACCATTTCGGCCTGGTCACACTGGGGGCTGATGGGGTTCAGAGCGCAGGCTACGTGTGGGTCCATCCCCAGGCGGGGGTGGTGCAAACCGAGTGGCTGTTCTTCAAGGGCAACCCAAGCTATCCCGCGTCGCCACTCCTGTCACCGGATTTACGCCGCTGGCCCGCTCACACAGCATCATCTGGGCATCCCGCCGCAACACCACACCCGTGAAATCCGCACCGGTAATGTCCGCGCCGGCAAAATTGGTGAGATAGGCGTAGGCGTCGGTGAGAATGGCGTTTTTTAAATTGGTATGGGTCATCAGGGCCATGTCCAGGGTGGCACCCGCCAGGTTGGCCCCCTCAAAGTTGGCTCGGTCCAGGTTGGCTCCGAAAAAACTCACTCCCCGCAGGTCGGCGCCGGCAAAGTTGGCCTGACGTAACAGGGCTTTGACAAAGCTGGCGTCGGTTAAATTGCGCCCGGAAAAATCGGCCCCCACCAGCATCCGTTTATTGTAGTCCTCGGCATGTACAGGTGGGCACAGCCACAGCCAAAGGAACAAAGCCACCGCTAACCAGCGTTTCCAGCCGCGCATTGTTTGTCTCCCCACCCAGCGGAAAGGGCAACTCCAACCTCAATTATAAGAATGTGCTAAGAATGTGCCCTGGGCAACGTTACGCCCGCCCCAAATGTGATAGGGTTTTGGGCAGAGTGGTGGGGAGCGTTTGGTTGGGGGAATGGCAGCAGGGCTGGGGAAGATAATGGCGCTATGCCTAATCGTCGGTGGAACCATTGGTTTTGTGGAGCCTCAAGGGGTCCAGGCTCAAGGTATGGGAATCGAGCAGCTCCAAGTCCAAACCAAGAAGCGCTTGGCAGTACTGGATTTTGACTTTGCCGGTACGGGGCTAAGCCTGTACGGCAATGTCGGACCGGCCAAGGGGGTAAGTGACCTATTGACCAATCGCCTCGCCCAAAACGGGACATTCATTGTGGTGGAACGGAGCCGGATTAACCAGATCCTGGCCGAACAAAATCTGGGGGCGGGCGGGCGAATTGAACCGGCGACGGCAGCCCAAATTGGTCGGCTTTTGGGGGCAGATGTCGTCATCATTGGCTCGATTACCCAATTCCATGTTGAACAAACTCAATCGGCGACGAACATCGGCTTTTTCGGGATAGCGACGGCCAGTGTCCAACAAAGAGCTGATGTAAAATTAGCCGCCCGCCTGGTCAACACTGCTACTGGTGAGGTTCTGGCGGTTGCGGAAGGGGCAGGGACGGCAGAACATGAAAGTGGTGGGGTCACCGTTTCGGGGATTGGTTCGGTCAAGGTCACAGATGCCCGTGATAAACTCTTGGTGGCAGCCGTCGAACAGGCGGTCAAGCAGGTTGTGGAAGGCATCGTGCAGCAGGAACCAACGATTGCCGCGCTGCCTCCGTTGCTGCCGGATGTGATCGCCATCGTGGCGGATGTGTCGCCGGGGCGGGTGGTGCTCAACAAGGGGGCCAAAGATGGCCTGCGCCCAGGGATGGTGATGTCTGTCGAACGGGTCGTCAAGGAAATCAAGGACCCCCAGACGGGCCAAGTCCTGCGCAAAGATACGCAACCGGTGGGACGGGTACAGTTGACCGAGGTGGATGGGGTGTCGGCAGTGGGGCGTATTCTCAGCGGGCGGGGCCTCCGGGTGGGTGACACCGCCAAGCCGGTCCCCAATTGATTTATGGTGAGACGACGGGTAGGGGCTGGAGTTGGCCAGTTTTGGCGCGAGTTTCAAGCTTTTGCCCTGCGGGGGAACCTCGTTGATTTAGCTGTTGCCGTCATCATTGGGGGCGCCTTCAACAAAATCATCACCTCCTTGGTGGAAGACCTGGTGATGCCCTTGATCAACCCCTTGATTCCCGGCGGCGACTGGCGGACATTGACCATTGGGCCAGGGGTCAAGATAGGTCATTTCCTGGGGGCGGTGGTGGACTTTTTCATCGTGGCATTGGTGTTGTTCTGGTCAGTGCGGTTGGTCTTGCTGGCCCGTCGTCCGTCTCCCACCTCCGCCCCGCCCGAGCCGACGACGGAGGAACGCCTGGTGCAGGCCATCGAACGTTTGAACGAACACCTAGACCGACGCCTGGGTTAAGAAATGGGGAATCTGACTCGCTGGCAGGGGCTGGCAAAATAAGTACCCCTGGGCCAAGTGACACCCCAAGCGCTGCAGGAATAACCGCTGCAAATCCCGTTCCACCCCCTCTGCCACCACCGTCATCCCCAAATTGATGCCCAGGTTCACCATGGCACCCACAATAATCTGCGCCCGACGGCTCGTACTGGCCAGAAAACACCGGTCAATTTTCAGGTATTGAATCGCCAGGTGGTGCAAACGCGCGAGGGACGAATAGCCCGTGCCAAAATCATCCAACGCCACAGCTACCCCCAACTCCTGCAACTTGCCCAGGTTATCGTTTACCGTCGGGATAGTCCCCAGGGCATGCCCTTCGGTAATCTCGAGGACCAATTGTTCTGGCTGGACGCCTGCTTGTTGCACCGCCAGGAGCACATCGGTCAGGAACTGGGGGTGGGCCAACTGCACCGGTGATACATTGACATGCATGCGCAACTCCCCCAACTGAGGAAACTGGGACTGCCACATTTGCAACTGGTGCAAGGACTGCTGAAGTACCCATCGGCCCAGGGGCACGATCAACCCCCGTGCTTCCGCCAGAGGCAAAAAGGCCGCCGGATGGAGCAACCCCCACTGGGGATGTTGCCAGCGCACCAGGGCTTCCAAGCCAACTGTCGCCCCCGTTCCTAGGTCCACCACCGGCTGGTAATGCAAGACCAATTGCTGCTGGGTCAAAGCGGTTTCCAGGTCATAGCCCTGGTCCTGTATTTTGGTGATGCCCCGGTCGGGACTGGGTTGATGGCCCACCATCTGTACAGTGACCACTACAGCCTCCACGCCGGGTTCTGCCAACTGATTGGTAAAGGTGAACTGCACCACTGGACAAGGGTCCTCCCCATTCCGCCAATACCCCTGCCAGGTAATATCGGTCCGGGGAGAAGCCAACACAGTCCGCCAGGCCCCCAGGGCTGCATCCATATCCACCGGGTAAAGAAATTCCCACCAGGGCCGACCAACAACCTCTGTTTGCTCCCCTACCCATGCTAATTGGTTCTGGATGTTCATGATGATCCCTTGCTCGTTGAGTCAGAGAAAGGCAGTGGGAGCGCCTTGCACGATTAGCATAAGAAAACCTAATTTAACTCCCCCAACGGACCTGGCCTTGCATGAAGGCAATCAACCTAGCAATTCCCATACCCGTTGCCCCAGCCATCCTAATAATTCAGGCCTAGGGTCATCATAGGCGATTCCCCCCGCCATCGTCATCCGTAAACCTACTCGGCCTGGCAGATCAACATCCCCGCCGGTTAGTCAAGAACCACCTTAACCCCGGGTTAATCTTGTCAAAATTGATACAGCATCATCAGGTCGTTTCCATCTTTTTCC
>JAUQVX010000019.1 GCA_039794565.1 Gloeomargarita sp. SRBZ-1_bins_9
CGTAGGGGTCGGCCACCACACAGCGAATCCGGGGATTTTTTTCCTTCAGATACAGCGTTACCCCCCCAAAGGTGCCACCGGTGCCAATGGCCGCCACCCAGGCCGTGATTTGCCCCTCAGTCTGCTCCCAAATTTCCGGGCCGGTGGTTTCGTAATGGGCTTGACGGTTGGCCAGATTGTCAAATTGGTTGGCCCAAATGGCGTTGTCCATCTCCTGGGCGATGCGGGCTGACACCTTGACGTAGTTATTGGGGTCGCGATAGGGCACCGCTGGTACGGTTTTCACCTCTGCCCCCAGCAGACGCAACAGGTCAATTTTTTCCTGGGACTGGGTTTCGGGAATGACGATGAGACAGCGATAACCCCGGGCGTTGCAAATGTGGGCCAGGCCGATCCCGGTGTTGCCTGCTGTGCCCTCGACAACGGTGCCCCCCGGACGTAACAGTCCCTTTTGCTCCGCATCCCGGATGATATACCAGGCCGCCCGGTCTTTGACGGACCCGCCGGGGTTGAGAAATTCCGCCTTGCCCAGAATCTCACAGCCGGTTAGCTCGCACAGGGAGTGGAGCCGGATCAGGGGGGTGCGCCCAATGGTGCCCACAAAACCGTGGCGGATGTCCATGATCGCCGCTCAAGGGATACGGCTTTCAATTTTAGGCCAACTCGGGAAATGATTTATACTAACGATAGACCCTTCATGAAGCGGTAGGCCCGTGAGTCACCCTGAGTCGTCCCCGGCAGGACCAGATAAAGAAAGTTTTATCTACGCCCGGTCGAGCTACTACGGGGAATTTACACCCCAACGATTTTTGTTCAATGCCAATTTACAGGAATTTGCCCAGCGGGTAGGGATTATTTGTAGTTTGGAAACGGGGGGCAAAATCACCAGCGAAGAGGCCTATCGGGAAATTAAAAAGCTCTGGAAAAGTTTAAAAGAAAGCTGGAAAAACTTGGGGTTTGAAGAGGGGAAAGACAACCCTGATCCCTAATGGCCGCCCTGGAGCTCATTCCCCTGGACCGGGATATTCTCTGGATTCCTAATGTGATTGCACCGGAGATTTGCCGGCATGTAATCACCATCATCAATTCCCAGGAATTAACGACGGCAGGGATTCTCGTGGATACTGTTGACACCCACATTCGCTCGAGCGATATGTTGCCCTTGGGGGGACCCCATCCCCTGCTGCAATCCACCCAGCGCCTGCTGATGACTTGCTTACACCCTGTGCAGCAGCTACTCCGGCAGTACTACGGGATCAGCTTTGCCGATATGGAGGCCATCACCCTACTGCGCTACCGCCCCGGCCAGTTTTACCGCCGCCACGTGGACAATATCCTGCTGGCCAGTCGCCGCCTGGAGGTGACCCAGGGGATACCCACCCGGGACATGGGGGTTGTGGGCTATTTGAATGACGACTTCAGTGGGGGCGAGACCTACTTCGACCGTCAGCACGTGAAAGTAAAACCCCAGCAAGGGGCGGTAGTGGTGTTCCCTGCCTACTACACCCATCCCCACCAGGCCCTGCCCGTCACAAGGGGCGAAAAGTACGTGTTCACCACCTGGCTATTTCACGGTTGACGCGGGGGGTGCTGTTCCAGAAAGTGCCGGATGACCTGCAGGGCTTCCTTGACGGTGGAGTAATACTCTAGGTCGCCGGGGGTGTCCAGCTGGCCTTCGTGCAGGGTCTGGCGCTGCAATAGGGTCAGGATTTGACCGATCTCCCCCAAAACTTGTGCCTTTTCCCGGTGTTCAAAAACGGTCCAGCTCCCGTGTTGCGCTTCCCAGGCCTGGGGTTGGGTGTTGTAGGCCCCGTAGAACTGCCGGTAGTGGGCTAACCGTTGCTCTAGTAAGTCGGCCCAAGACTGCCAAGGGGAAGTCACGGCGCTGCGGAAACCTGGAGAGCTGCCAGTTTATCTTATCCCATGGGGCTGGCAAGGACAATGGCTGCCATTTTGGGGGTACTGGCGGCGGCAGCGGCGGGGGGATTTCGCCTGGCGTTACCCCTTTTGGTGCTCCTGCTGCTTCACCGGGACCAGACCTGGGACCATATCCCGCTGTTGGGGCGTTGGTCGCCGGCGCTGGTGCTGGGCATCTTAACCGCCGGGGCTGTGTGGGAGTTGCTGGCACCCTTGCACCCCTGGGGCGTGCGGTTGTGGCAACCGGTGCAGGTGCTGTTGAGTCCGGTGGTGGGCGGGTTGCTGGGCATGATGACGGCCCAGGTGATGGGGCTTCCCCGGGCTATGCACAGCCTGCTGGGGTTGGTGGGGGGAGCGCTAGCCTGGCTGTTGCAACTGGTGCAAATGGGATGGTTCTATCGCCGGGGGCGTTTTCCTACCTGGGTTATCCTGGCGCAGGATGGGTTGTGTGCCCTGCTGGCCCTCGTGGCCTTCCAAGCGCCCAAGCAGGGGGGGCTGTTGGCCCTGATGCTGGTCTGGTTGGCGCTGCGGGCTGCTAAAACCTGGCAACGGCAGTTTCAACAACACCGGCGTCCCCAAGGTCCCGATTGACTACCACTGGGGATAACCGGTCTGGGGGTCCATGGGCTGGTAACGCTCCAGCGCCGGAAAATCCCCCGGTTTGCCTACCCGCCAGGCCACCTCACCCCGCTTTTTACCCACCCGCACAAAGACAAAACCGGAATCTTCAAACTTTTCCCCATGCTCGGTAATGGTCCGGGGGGAAACCCGCAGCAGATGGGCTACCTCCGAGGTGCTGAGAATCCAGCCGTTGCGATGGGCCTCCTCCAGGGTGCGCAGGTACTCCAGGGGGTCGCTGTGGGTTTTGAGCTGGGCCAAGCGCTGGGCCACGGCATCGGCGATCACCCCCGCTGTGGAACGCATACTGGTCACCACCGCCCCCGCTACCGCATCCGCCACCGTGCCGATCAAATGGCTGAGATTGACCGGGATTTCTGTGCGGTTGACTGCTAAATCACCGCTGCTGGGGGGGTTGGGGTCCTGGGCCAGAAAATCGTTGATCGTCCCCCCCTGCTGGAGAAATTCGTGCAACCGGTCCAACCGTTCCAACTCCTGGGCGGTGATATAGGCCCGGCGGCTGACCTTAAAGGGTTTGATGCCTAGTCCCTTCAGGCGGTTGTACAGGGCGTTGTGACCCAGTTGGTAGCGGTCCTCCAGCAACTCCACCGGAAAACTGTCAATTTGGGTATCATTTTCAAGAGGCATCGAATCCATAGGGCGCTCCTCGACGGCGGGTTAATGGGATAGGTAGTGGGAATTCTTACGTTATTTCCCATTATCCTAGCAAGGGGGGGCGTGGCTGCCAAGGGTTACCGAGATGGGGTAACGCCGGTGATAAAGTGAAACACAGGACCGATAGGAACTGCTATGCCATTTTCGATTGGGGAACTCTTGGGCAATTTACCGGAAGATAAACTCATCGCCCCTAAGGTATTGGCCAAAAAACTGTTTTGTGAAACGGAAAGCGACCGGCGGCGGTTGAGAATTGCCCTGGATGTGTTAACGAAGCTGGCCTTGGTGACGGAGGAATTCGGCAAATACCGCCGGGTGCCCATGCCCGATGTGGTCAAAGCCCGCTTGCGGTTTTCCCGGGGAAGTTTTTGGGCGGTTCAGGAGGAACCGGGGGCAGCGGATATTTATATTCCGGCCCGTTATCTCGGTACCGCCTGGCACGGGGATTGGGGCCTGATCAAAGTCATGCGCAAGGGTCGCAACCGCCGCAGTCCCGAGGGGGAGGTGTTTTTGGTCCTGGAGCGGGCCATCACGGCCTTGGTGGCCCAGGTGAAGCTCACGGAACAGGGCTATGTCGCCAAACCCCTGGATGACCGGTTGAATATCACCGTGGCCCTGCCAGGGGAAGATGTCGGTCAGTGGGTGGACCAATTGGTGTATGTGACGATTCAGCGTTATCCCCTAGCCCAGATGCCCGCCCAGGGGGCTATTAAACAGGTCCTAGGTCCGGACGCCCAGAGCACTGACCCGGCCCGGCTGGTGTTGTGTAAACATAATCTGGTGCCTCATCCACCGGCGGGATTGCCCCCAGAGTTGACCTGTAACCCTACTGACTGGCCGCGGCAGGATTATCGGGAGTTGCCCACCTGGGGTTTAGGGAAACTGGCGGTTTCCTGGCAGGGGGAACGCCTGGGGATTCACCTTCTGGATGGGACGGCGTACCTTCCCTCGGAGACGTTGGTGGATTGGTATGCCCGGCAGCAGGGGGCCACCTTTGGCCTGGGGGATACCCTCTATCCCATGACGCCGCCTGCGCCGATTGGGACGGAATGGCCCAGTATTTCCCTGTGGGTGGAGCTGGACGCGGCGGGTCAAGCGGGGGCTTACCGGTTGGAACCGGGCTGGGTACGGGTGAGCGACTCCCCGCCCCCGGAACTGGTCACCGCGGTAACCGACTGGGTGGAGCGCACGCAACCATGGGTGGGCCTGCCCCTGGAGGACCCTTACCCCTGGCCCGATGAACACCCCAGTGGGCTGCCCCGACAAACAACGGACTCCACCGCTCGGGTGACCCAGGCCCTGGCGCTGCTGGCCAACCACCTATTGGCACGGCATTTCCAGGCTCTACAGTTGCCGGGGATTTTCCGTGGGCAACCTTCCCCGGACCCGGACGCCTGGGAACGTTATCGCTTCCTGTTGCAGACCTTGGGGTTGACGCCGCCGGAGACCCTGGACTTGCCCACGTTGCTGGCCCTGCTCCAGGCCCACGAGCTGGCGCCGTTACTCCAGACGCTTTTTTGGGAAATCCTCAAACCCCCCGCCGACAGCCTGCAAGCCACCGATCATTTTGGCCTGGGGCTGACGCCCTATTTACACGCCGTGGCTCCCTTGGACCGCTACACGGATTGGTTTAACCAGCGGGTGTTGTGGGCTTTGTTCACCCAAGGGAAGGACCGCAAAAGTCCCCGCTCTAAGGAAACGGTGGACCTGCGCAGCAGCAGCTGTCATGGGCGGGTGGACTGGCCGGTTTTGCCGCCTGCGGTGCAGGAGGAATTGCAAACCCAAGCTCAACAACTGTTGTCCCACTGGACGGAACGGGAACGCCTCCATCGCCAGGCCTGGGAAGATTATGAGCATTTGTTGTGGCTGCACCGCTGTCGGTTGTCGCCGGGGCAACGGGTGCACGGGTTAATCGTAGGGGTTGAATCCTACGGGTTTTTTGTAGCCATCGAAAAAACGCCCCTGCAGGGTTTGGTCCATGTCACGGCCCTGCGCAATGATTGGTATGAATTTCGTCCCCAGCAACAAGCCCTGGTGGGTCGGCGTACCGGTACCACCTTTACGGTGGGGATGCTGGTGGATGTGATGGTCAAGGGAGTAGATTACTATCGCCAGCAGGTGGATTTGCTGTTACCACTGGAAGCGATGCCTGCCCAGGCGGAAGCTCCTGGCCCTGCCGCCGATTCCCTCGGTTGACGGCCCAAGGAAACAGTTGTTAGAGTAACGGCAATTTGTCAGGGCCTTCGGCTATGGACAACTGGCAAGCGGCAATCGCGAGCATTACGTTTTTGGCCGTCTTGGGGTTGATTGTTACGGAGTGGGTGCATCTGACAGTGGCGGCTTTATTGGGGGCGATGGTCCTGGTGTTTTGCCAGGTCATGACCCTAGGGGAAGCCATTGGCTACATCGGTCGCAGTTACAATACTTTGGCCCTATTTTTCGGGGTTATGGTACTGGTGCGGGCCTTTGAACCCACCAAAATTTTTGAGTATCTGGCGGCGCAGATTGTGTTATTGGCCAAGGGGCAGGGCCGCAATTTACTCCTAGCGGTGGTGGGGATTACGACGCCCATTTGCGCCGTCTTACCGAACGCCACTACTGTTATGCTATTGGGTCCATTGGTACCGCCCCTGGCCCAGGACATCGGTGTCGATTTTGTGCCCCTGTTGACTCTCATGGTCCTGATCGCCAATTCGGCAGGCCTGCTGACGATGGTGGGCGACCCGGCGACCTATATTGTTGCCGACGCTATTAACTTGAGTTTTGTGGACTATTTTGTGCGCTTAAGTTTGGGGGGGGTCATTGCGATTGCCGTTGTCGTATTTATGCTGCCCGTTTTATTCCCTAAAATCTGGCGTAAGAAGTTGGAAAGTCTGGATGTGTTGCCCCATCCGACGATCAACCACCCGGGTGTACTCTCGGTCGGTCTGATCATTGTAATTTTCGTCTTGACCATGTTTGTGGTGGGGGATTCGTTGCCCCAGCGTATTAGTCCGGCAACGGTGGCCTTGATGGGCGCCAGTTTGGCCCTGTTACTCAGTCATCACAGCGGGATTGACACCGTTAACAATATCCTCCGGGATGTGGACTGGAGTACGCTGATTTTTTTCATGAGTGTTTTTGTGCTGATCGGCGGCCTGGAAAAAACGGGTGTGATCGCCAGCTTGGCAGGGGTATTGGGTGTGGTCTTGGGCCAGAATATTTTGTTGGGGACGATTACCTTGATTTTTTTTGTGGCCTTGGTGTCGAGTGTGATTCCCAATATCCCCCTGGTGGTGGCCATGGTACCCCTGCTGAAACAGTATGTAGTCAATGTGGGGCTGGCGCCGGCGGAGGTTTTGCAACCGGGGTTTGAGGGCCAGTTTCCCGATATAGTGCTACCCCTTTTCTACGCCATGATGTACGGGGCGACCCTGGGGGGAAACGGCACGCTGGTGGGGGCTTCGGCCAACATCGTGGCGGCAGGGATTGCGGAACAACACGGCCGGCGGATTTCCTTTCGCGGTTTTTTGACCTACGGGGTGCCGGTGGTGTTGGCCCAGTTGGGGGCAGTGACGGTCTTTATGGTTGTGCGCTTTTTCCTTTTCCGCTAAATAAAAGCAGTTTGGTCCCCGCTATCCAGGTGGGCGCGTCTGCTGGCATTTGTACAAAAAGAACCTCAGCCGAGGGTGTAAGGGCAACGGGAGGTCTTCTTGGATTTGCTGTTGCTGGGAATGTATGTGGATCAGCGGTTGTCGGTGGCGGAAGCGGATGTGCTCCAGGACCGATTGCTGGATATGCCCGGGGAATCGGGGATGGCGTTGAGTATTTACCTGTAAAGCATGATGCCGAAAATTCGCACGGCCTATGAAAGTCTGTCGGCGCGGCGGCAACTGTTGCAATCTATCCGGGACCGCTTGCCAACTCCGGAAGCCCGGCGTGAGGCCTATAAAAAGTTACAGGAATTTTTAGCGGTAATGGGGCTTTGACGGAATGGCGACTGTTGCCTACAGCGAATCGGTCAAGGGGGGAGAGGCTGAGGGTCATGTCGCAAAAGCGGGCGCGATTGAATTTGTGGGGGACGGTTGTTTTGCTATTGGTGGGTTTGACGGGTGGCCTGGCCCTGACCCTGTGGGGGATGAACACCTTTAGCCCTCAAAAAACCGTGCGCCAGCCCATTGATCGCAGGTCATCTCAGCGGGAGCGTGAACCCGGTCGGGGTGTCCAATCGGAATTCGTTTTGAGCTGCTGGGCTGTCGCTATCGGGACATGAAGGTGGTCTGGGGGTTGCGGGTCACCAAGCAGATGGATAATGACATAGACTTTGTTGTGGCGACAGGTACTTCACCTACCTTTGGCTCGGTATGCGGGAAAGCTGGCAACCCCAGCAGACCCTGGTCAGACAAACACCGACCTATCTGGAGTTGCACTTCGGCGACAGCCCCGTTACGATTCCCGAAAGTCAGCAATTGCGCCGATTAAAGGTGGGTTATTGCTTCCTGACACCGCAAACGGCCCGCTGGGAAGAAGGGGACGTACGGTTGCATGATGTACCTCTACAATAGCCCTCCCAGGGGGAAAACTTTAAGTTAAGATTAAGAAAGAGCTACCGGGAGTCATTTCTGTGTTTTTACGGCTAGCGAACCAGCACCGGGAGTTGGTACGAGACTTGGTCATGAACCTCCAGGCGCTGGCCACGGTTTTGGAACGGCAGGGGCGCTTGGCATCCTGTTATACCTGTGGCCCGGCCATGGATAGTGCGTCGTTCATGGTGAGTTTAGGGGAAGGTCACCTGATCCGGTTCCTGGTCTCTGACTACGGGATTACCTGGACGGAGATGCGGGATGACCGGGAGTTGATGAAATTGGAAGGGGCAGAAGCCATTGCCCAACTCCAGGAACTGGCTAACCTGGTGCGCCAACCCGTCAACTCCACACCCGCCCAAATCTAGGGACGAAAT
>JAUQVX010000020.1 GCA_039794565.1 Gloeomargarita sp. SRBZ-1_bins_9
GATAATCTGGCCAGATTGGGGGGTGTAAAGACCCGTAATCAGCTTGGCCAGGGTAGACTTACCGCTGCCGTTGCCCCCAATAATCATCACAATTTCGCCGGGGTAAAACGTTAAATTGACCGGCCCTACTCGAAAGGCTTTGTCATCCGTTGGGCTGGGGTATTGATGCACCACATTTTGCAGGGTCAGTTGCTGCCAATGCCGGCGTACCGGTCGGTCCAGGGTTTGGGATTCCCCCACATCCTGCAAGGACAACCCCAAGGCCGTAATTTTCTCCAGCGCCACCCCCGCCCGGCTAAACGTGGGTAGGTTGCTAATCAGGTGCTCCATCGGCAGCATGAGATAGGTAAAGACCAGCACATACCCGGAGAGGGTTTGGGGATTGAGGGTGAGCCACTTGGGCAGGCTAAACAACACAAAGCCGATGGCAAAGAAAAAAATAAATTTTCCCAGGCTGGAGGTGCTGGCAAAGTAGGTCAGGCCAATGGTGGTATAGCGGCGAAACGCTTGGGCATGGGCCGTCAGATAATGCTGGACAAAAAACTGTTGCTTGCGGTCATTTAGCTTCAGCTCTTTGATGCCCCCGGTCAAGCCCTGAAAATCCTGAAACAAGTCGTCCTGTTTCTCCCGCGCCTTGGCTAAATACTGGCTGCCCAAATGGGTCAAAAATTGGCAACTGGCAATGGCAATCGTGGTCAAAATTAACACCAAAAAAAATACCTGCCAAGACAACCACGTGATATATACCAAACTGCCCAGGACAATGGCCGCATCAATACACAAAAAAGGAATGGCAAACACCGCCTGGGCCACCGCCTGCACATCCTCCGTCAACGTCGCCAACAAGCGGGGCGTACCCAGTTGTTCCAGATGGCTAAGTTCGGCGCGCAGCATCTGCCGACTCAAGTGCAACCGCAAATCCAACACCGCCCGCTGCGATAGCCCAATCAGCATCACCTGGGACACCACACTGGTGCTCAGGGCAAGGACTGCCAAACCAACAAACAGCAGGATGACCAAAGGGGTGACCCCCTCCACCAACGCACGGCTAATGAGCGCTAACAGACCGGCACTGGCCCCCCCACTCAGAAAACCCGTACTGACGGCCAGCAGCACCAGCCACCAGGACCCCTGCAGCAGAAACAGCAGTAGTTTCACCCGCCCCTGACCCCCACCATCTGTAACCTACCTTAACAGAACTCTTAATCTAGGTTAGTAGCCTTCTCCTGCATTCTCCCATGAATGATTCGCTGGTGTATCGCCTCGTCCGGTTGCTGCGCTGGGACAAACCCACTGGACGTTTAATTCTACTGGTGCCGGCCCTGTGGTCGCTGGTGTTGGCCAGCCGGGGACGCCCCCCCGGGGATTTACTGCTGGTGGTGGTGTTAGGAGCGATAGCCACTAGTGCGGCGGGGTGTGTGGTCAACGACCTGTGGGACCGGCGTCTGGATGCCCAAGTACAGCGCACGCGACAACGACCCCTGGCTGCCGGGCAACTGTCGGTTTCCCTAGCGCTGGTCATTGCCGCCATCTTCCTGTTTGGCGCCTACCTGCTGGCGCGGTATCTGCATCCCTTGGCCTTTGGGCTGGCGGTGCTGGCGGTGCCCGTGATCCTGCTTTATCCTTCCGCGAAACGCTGGTGCCCCATTCCCCAAGTCATCCTGGCGACAGCCTGGGGCTTTGCCGTGTTGATTCCCTGGGCGGCGGTTACTGGAACCCTCACAGCGGCAACTTGGTGGTTGTGGGGAGCAGTCTGGTGCTGGACTTTAGGGTTTGACACGATTTACGCCCTGATGGACCGGGAGGATGACGAACGGGTAGGGATTCACTCCAGCGCCCGGTTCTTTGGTCGCTCCACGCCCTGGGCGGTAGGTATCCTGCTGGGATTGACCCTGGTGTTGCTGGCCCAGGTGGGACGGGTGTTGCGATTGTCTTGGCCCTATTATCTGGCCCTAGCCATCACAGCCGTTGTTTGGGCAAGACAGGTAATGCGCCTGCGTCGTTCCCAACCCCTGCCAGTCTATGCCCGCTGCTTCCAAGAGCAGGTGGCAACGGGCTTTTTGTTGCTCGTCGGTATGGTGGTCGCCCAGGTCGGATAATCAAGGAGTAGGGACGGGGTAACTATGGCAACGGGGGTCCTGGGGCCATTGATGTTTCTGGGGGCGGTGATTTTCCTGGCGACGGGGTACCCGGTGGCCTTTGCCCTGGGGGGAGTGGCCATCGCCTTTGCCCTGGTGGGGGTGGCGCTGGGGGTGTTTGATCCCCTGTTTCTCACCGCCTTGCCCTACCGCATTTTCGGGATCATGGCCAACTACACCCTACTGGCCATTCCCTACTTCATCCTGTTGGGGTCGCTGCTGGAGCAGTCGGGGGTGGCGGAACGGTTGCTCACCACCGTCGGCGGTTGGTTTGGCCGGTTGCGGGGGGGATTGGGGGTGGCGGTGGTGGTCGTAGGGGCCTTGCTAGCGGCCACGACCGGGGTGGTGGCAGCAACGGTGGTGGCCATGGGCCTGATTTCCCTGCCGGTGATGCTGCGCCATGGTTACCGCCCAGAACTGGCCACCGGGGTGATTGCCGCGTCGGGGACGTTGGGGCAAATCATTCCCCCCAGTGTGGTGCTGGTGGTGCTGGGGGATCAGTTGGGGGTGTCGGTGGGGGATTTGTTTGTGGGGTCGCTGCTGCCGGGGCTGGTGCTGACGGGGATGTATGCCCTGTATGTGCTGGCGGTGGCCCATGTGCGTCCCCAGTGGGCGCCGGCGTTGACCGATTTGCCCCCCACGCCCTGGCCAAGGGTGGTGCGGGCGGTGTTACCTCCCCTGGTGCTGGTGCTGGTGGTGCTGGGGAGTATTTTTTGGGGGATTGCCACGCCGACGGAAGCGGGGGCAGTGGGCTGTATCGGAGCGGCGCTGCTAGCCTGGACGGAAGGGAAACTGTCGTGGGCGGTCGTCTGGCGGGCCTGTGAAGCCACGGTACGCACCACCAGTCTGGTGATGATGATCCTGATCGGCTCAACGGCCTTTAGTTTGGTGTTTCGGGGGTTAGACGGGGACCAGTGGGTATCGAATTTGCTGCTGAATTTACCGGGAGGACGGGCGGGCTTTTTGCTCTTCAGTATGGGGCTGGTGTTTCTCCTGGGCTTTTTCATTGACTTTTTTGAAATTGCCTTTATTGTGGTGCCATTGCTGATTCCGGCGGCCCAGCAGTTGGGGACGGATTTGGTCTGGTTTGGGGTGTTGTTGGGAGCTAATTTACAAACGTCGTTTTTGACGCCGCCCTTTGGGTTTGCCCTGTTTTATTTAAAAAGTGTGGCGCCGCCTGAAGTCACCACCGGCCAGATTTATCGGGGCGTGGTTCCCTTTGTGGGCATGCAGTTGCTGTTGGTGGCACTGCTGATTGGGTTCCCCCAACTGGTGACGGTCGCCCTGCGCTAGAGGGCTAGGTGCTGCATGGCTGTCTGCACGTCCTTGTCCCCCCGACCGGAGCAATTAACGACAATGCGGGTGCCCGGAGGACATTGGGGCGCCAGGTAGTCCAGATAGGCCAGGGCGTGGGCCGTCTCTAGCGCTGGGATGATGCCTTCGAGTTGACTGAGCCGTTGAAAAGCGGCCAGGGCTTCGGCATCGGTAACGCTGACGTAGGTGGCCCGCCCGATGTCTTTGAGGTAGCTGTGCTCCGGACCCACGCCGGGGTAATCCAGGCCAGCACTGATGGAATGGGCTTCCAACACCTGGCCCTGGTCGTCCTGGAGTAAATAACTCATGGCGCCGTGGAGAACCCCAACACGTCCCTGGGTCAAAGTCGCCGCGTGCCTACCGGTGTGAATCCCTTCGCCGGCCGCCTCCACCCCAATCAATTGCACCGTTGGCTCATCCACAAAGGCGTAGAACAGGCCCATGGCATTAGAGCCGCCCCCCACACAAGCCAGCAGAATGTCCGGCAGCCCTCCCCACAGTTCCTGACACTGGGCGCGGGTTTCTTGCCCAATCACGCCCTGGAAATCCCGCACGATCATGGGATAGGGATGGGGCCCCGCCACCGACCCCAGGATGTAGTGGGTAGTCTCCACGTTCGTTACCCAGTCGCGGATGGCTTCCGAGGTGGCATCCTTGAGCGTCCCTGTACCACTAGCGACCGGCTGCACCTGCGCCCCCAACAAGCGCATGCGGAAAACATTGAGGGCCTGGCGCTCCATATCCTGCACACCCATGTAAATCACGCACTCCAGGCCAAAGCGGGCACAGACCGTGGCCGTTGCCACCCCATGTTGACCGGCCCCCGTCTCGGCAATAATCCGCCGTTTGCCCATACGCTGGGCCAGCAGCACCTGCCCCAGGGCGTTGTTGATCTTGTGGGCGCCGGTGTGGTTGAGGTCCTCCCGCTTGAGATAGATCAGGGGGTGGGAGCCATCCGGGCGGCGATAGTGCTGGCTCAAACGCTCGGCGTAATACAGGGGGGTGGGCCGACCCACATAGGTCCGATACAAATGCTGTAATTCCTGGTGAAACGCCGGGTCCCGCTGGCACTGGGCATAGACCTGCTCCAACTCCGCCAGCGCCGGCATCAGCGTTTCCGGTACGTACTTGCCCCCAAACCGGCCAAAACGCCCCAGCGCATCCGGTACCTGCGCCGCAATTCCCATGGTTAACTCCACCACTCCCCCCAAATTATAGCCTGAGGGGCCGCCGTCAGCTTGGGCCTATATGCCGGCAAAAACTGTCGCTGTATAAATTAGGACAATCCTATTTGTCAACTTTAGAATTTTTTATCAACTTTATCAACGGTAGCCGTAATTGTTGCTAAGTATAAAATTTTCCGGTTTTCTAGGGATTAAAAAAACTGTTAACCTGTCGCCTTGGGGATTTTAGCTTCAGGACTAAGGCATTGATCGTCCCAAATAACTACGCAACTAAAGGTCTGGTTGAAAATAAATTGTCACCCTCGGGTGCTGAGTCAGTCCGGGGGAGGTCGGATGCCTCAGAGCTGGAAATGCCGTCCAGGGGCCTAGGGCCGCGAAACTGAGTCGGTTCGTCTATAGTGATGCGGGCAATCTTGTGTGGCCGACGCAACTAGCCCATAAACTGTTAGGGGGCTGGGTTCCCGAAACGCTGGGTAATGTTCCCATAATACCGTGATACATCCCCGGCAAAGACACCGTAGGCCATGTCCTTACCTTATCTGGGCCACCAGCGCCTTGACTTGCACGCCAGGCCCCCTGTAATTGCAACCGACACACAGCCTTTTGGGGACAATGTTGACTGCACCAGTTTTGCCACCCGTTCTAATCCCTAAAACCCCGGCTGGGTCTGGCTTGGTGGCGATGGGCGATACTGGAATCGAACCAGTGACATCCTGCTTGTAAGGCAGGCGCTCTACCGCTGAGCTAACCGCCCTGATAGCATAATAATTCTAAAGTACCACGAGGCTCGGCATGCGCCCATCCCTGCTGCGGGTTCAGGAGTTGTACGCGGGCTACGTAGCCGGTCTGGACATTTTGCAGGGAGCGAGTATAGAGGTGGGGCAGGGGGAATTGGTGACGCTGATCGGCCCCAATGGCGCAGGCAAATCCACATTACTCAAGGCCATCTTTAACCTGCTGCCCTACCGGCGGGGGCGGGTGGAATTCCAAGGGCGGGATATTTTGTCCGTACCGACCCATCAACTGGTGACCCTGGGGATGGCCTATGTGCCCCAATTGGCCAATGTGTTTCGCTCCCTGACGGTGGCGGAGAACTTGCAACTGGGGGCTGGGGCTAAACGGGGGAAATCGTTACAGACCCGTGTAGATGAACTGACCCAACTGTTTCCCATCCTGCGGCAACGCTATCACCAGCGGGCGGGGACGCTTTCGGGGGGGGAGCGGCAGTTGCTGGCCATGGCCCGGGCGCTGATGAGTGACCCGCAATTGCTGCTGTTGGACGAACCGTCGGCGGCCCTGTCCCCGAAATGGGTGGGTGAGGTGATGGGCTGTATCCAGCAGATCAATCGCCTGGGAGTCACGGTTCTACTGGTGGAACAAAACGCCCGTCAGGCTTTGAAAATCTCCCACCGGGGCTATGTCCTGGAAAATGGGCGGGAATGCTACAGCGGTCCGGCGGCTCAACTGCTCGATGACCCCCGCATCGGGGAACTCTACCTGGGTATCAAAACCCCCCTGACTACGGTAGAACCGCACTCTTGAGAGTCAATAAGCTCTGTTGATTGTCAATAAATGTAACGAAAGGGGGTGGGGGTTGGGGGTGTTGTAGTAAGGTGACAGGGGTGGAAGTTGACGGGGATTGACGATGGTGACGATGTCGCAGGAGCTGGTCTTTGAGGAGTTGCGTCCGGGGATCAAGGCGCCGGCCAAGGAGACGATCCTCACGCCCCGGTTTTACACAACGGACTTCGAGGCCATGGCGGCGATGGACATCCGGGCTAATCGGGAGGAGGTGGAGGCGGCGCTCAAGGAGCTGCGGGCGGATTACAACCGCTATCACTTTGTGCGGGATGAGGAGTTTAACCGTTCCTGGGACCACATCGACGGGGAGACGCGGCGTTTGTTTATCGAGTTTTTGGAGCGCTCCTGCACGGCGGAGTTTTCCGGGTTTTTGTTGTTTAAGGAGTTATCGCGCCAGTTGAAGGAAAAAAATCCCCTGCTGGCGGAGGCGTTTGCCTGTATGGCCCGGGATGAGGCGCGCCATGCCGGTTTTCTCAACAAAGCGATGGCAGATTTTGGCCTATGTTTGGATTTGGGTTACTTGACCAGCCACCGGACTTACACCTACTTTGCCCCACGTTTTAT
>JAUQVX010000021.1 GCA_039794565.1 Gloeomargarita sp. SRBZ-1_bins_9
AGTTTGCGGCGGAGTTGGCCCTGCTGCGGGGGCGGGTGGATACCCTAGAAGCGCGCACGGCCACGTTGGAGGCGCAGCAGTTTTCCACGACGACCAAGCTGACGGGGCAGGTGATTTTTGGGGTGCAAGGGGCGTTTGGGGCCGACCGGCGGGCGGTGCCTAGGGGTGAACCCCGTAGTCGGCAGGGTCTGCGGGATGCGGTGACGTTTGGTTACCGGGTGAATTTGACGTTCAACACCAGCTTTACGGGGAAGGATTTGTTGACGACCAATCTCCAGATTGACGATGTGCCCTTGGGGGCGGTGGGCGGGACCACGGCCTTCGAGGCAACCGGGACCAACAGCGCCAGTGTGAGCTATGGGTTTCTCAACGGGGGGTCGGCGGGCCAGGTGAATCTAGACACCTTGACCTACGAGTTCCCGGTGTTGGGGGACAGGGGACGGATTACCATTGCGGCGCTGGGGGGTGCTATCTACGACCAGGTGGATACTCTGAGTCCCCTGGATGACGATGGTCAAGGGGCGCTTTCGGCCTTTGGGTTGCGCAATCCCATTTACAACCAAAACGGCGGCGCCGGGGTGGGAGCGTCCTTCAGCGTCAATTTGCTTGAGGACAGGCTGAATTTCACCATAGGGTACTTGGCCAGTGGGGATGGGGGCCAGGGGGCCTATTCGCCGGATAATGGTCTGTTTGGGTCGTCCTATGTGGCCTATGCCCAGGTGACCGGTTACCCCTCGGAGAATTTGGGTTTGAGCGCTGTTTATATCCGGGGTTACAGTGACCCGAACGTGGTGCCGTTGAATTTGGGGGGTCTGGTGGGGAATCAGTCGGTGGACCGGCTGACCGCAAACGCCCGGCTGAGTGCGGACAATGCGGGTTTTCAGTTCAAGTGGCAACCCCTGCGCAATTTCGTGCTCGGCGGTTGGTTCGGGGCAACGTGGTTCCGGGACGAGGCGCCTAGATTGACTGCCACGGGTACCGCTTTGAATTACGCTTTGGTATTTGCTTTCCCAGATGTGGGGACCAAGGGGAGTCAGGCCCAGCTGGTGGTGGGGGCGCCGCCTTATCTCTCGACCAGCCGGGGGTTGGTGGCGAATGGTTATGTGAATCGCCGCAGCGATGATGTGCCGATTCTGGTGGAGGCGTCCTATCGCTTCAAATTCTCGGAAAACATCAGCATCACGCCGGGGGTGTTTGCCATCTTTAATCCGGAAGGCAACCGGGACAACCCAACGGTGCTGGTGGGGGCGATTCGCACGACCTTTAGCTTCTAGTGGCTGTATCTTGGCTGGCCTGAGGGTTATGGTCGGGTTCTGCAAGGCCTAGTTTGATTTGATGGGAACCTTAACTACACTTGATGAGTCTCAACGGATACGGGTTGGCCTATAATGGCCTTGCCCCACAGCAGTAACCAGCACAAGGGAGTACACGGAGATGAACAAATTGGTAGTGCCATTGGCTGTGGCAGTGGCTTTGACACTAACAACGGGTGGGGTGGCGCAGCAACTACCGGAACGACGACGGGAAGAGGTTTTGCCAGGTTCGCCGGTAGTGAACTTGCAGGACGTGGGCAAAAGGGTGGCACCAGGAGTGTTTGAGGTGAACCCAGAGGCCCTAAAGGGTAGGCGACTAGTCATCTCTCGGCAAGACCGGGAGACAGGTCAAGCCCAGGCAAAAGAAATACATATTTGCCTTGGAAAATGGAAGGGCGGACGATGCGATGGTGTACTCATAATCATTAAAGACTGAAGGAATCAACCACCTGGGGGCTGGGTTTTGTGATAGGATGTGGGCAATCTATATGGACAGTGCCATGACCTCAGCCTACGCCCAGCCCCCGGAAAAATGTGTATCGGCCACGTTTAAGCGCCAGGAGGCCCTCCACGAGGCGGTGCAACGGTTACTAGACCGCGGGGTGCCCCGTGACCGGATTTCCATCATCGGGCGGAATTTCCAGACCGAAGCGCGGATTACAGGTTTTCTGACCCGCAAGGATGTGATCCTGGACGGGTTGGCTACCGGGGCGATTTACGGTTCCCTGTTCGGTTCGGTGCTCAGCCTGCTGACGGGTGTCGGGGTGTTGTTTATTCCTTTTGTGGGGACGGTGGTGGCGGCTGGACCTTTGGCAGCGGCTTTGCTGGGGGCAACCACCGGTGCGATTTACGGGGCGCTGGGGGCGGGTCTGGGCTCGGCTTTGATTTCCCTGGGCATGCCCCAAGATAAGGCGGCGATTTACCAAACGCGGGTGCAGGCGGGGGAGTTTCTGTTGGTGGTGGAAGTGCCGGCGGAAAAAAGCGGGGAAATTTTCCTGCTGTTGCAGAGCGCTGGTGGGGAAGAGGTGGCCATTACGGATATGCAAATTCCCAAGGAAGGGGAAGGGAAATTGGCCAGTAAAGACCAGATTGCGCCGGAGATGAAAGCAGATTTGTCCGAAGAAGCCCAGCAGACGTTTGTCGAGGCCTATAACCAAGCGTTAGATGAGCATCCCGAACCCCAGAACGCCCTGCTGTGGGCCTGGGAGCGGATTAAACATCTATTTGACCGGGACGATCGGGGGGTATTTTCTAAGCGTAAGTCCCAGTGAGCCTATGATCTATTTGCCGGTCACGTTTTTCCTGTTTTTGCTGTTTTTGTTGAGCTTGCCGTTTCTTTGGCTGGTGGTCACGCTGGATGTGGTGCAACTGGCGGTGACCAAGCTGGGTTTTTCCCCCCAGGTGGCTCTGTTGCTGTTTATGGCGGTGGTGTTGGGCAGTACGGTGAATATTCCCATCTATGAACGGGTGTCCCAGGTGACCTATGTGCCGGATTGGGCGGAGTTGTGGAGTGGGTTTTTCTGGGGCATTCCCCTGCGTAAGATTGAACGCAAGACCATCATTGCCCTGAATGTGGGGGGTGGCTTGATTCCCACGGTGCTGGCGCTGTATCAGTTTGGGCGGGCCAATCCCCTGGCGATTGTTGCGGTAACAGCCATCGTGGCGGGGGTGAGCTATTACGCGGCCCAGGTGGTGCCGGGGATCGGGATTCAGATGAATGCCCTGGTGGCCCCATTGACAGCAGCCATGGCGGCGATTTTGCTCACAGGGGGGGTCAATGCCTCGCCGGTGGCCTTTGCCGGGGGGGTGTTGGGGACGCTAATCGGCGCGGATTTGCTGCACTTACCGGACATCGAGCGCATGACGCCGGGGATTCTCAGCATCGGTGGGGCAGGGGTGTTTGACGGCATTGCCCTGTGTGGACTGTTTTCCCTGCTGCTGACCTGAGGTGGGCAGGAAATCAACCTAAAAAAATACGGACGACCGTACCAGCAGGGCAAAAACCGGATTTTATACTGGAAAAAAGACTAGCCTGGTGATGCCCTATGCAGCCGAATGACCCCAATAAATTTACCGAAAGCGCCTGGAACGCCATTGTCCAAGCGGTTGACATTGCCAAACAAAACCAGAACCAGCAACTGGAATCGGAGCATTTGTTGTTGGCCCTTTTGAACGCCGACGGGCTGGCTAATCGCATCTTTCAGCGGCTGGAGATCAACCCCAACCAGGTGCGGGAAAAGGTGGAAGCCCTGGTGCGGCGCAACCCCAAAGTGACCGGGGGAGATGGTCAACTCTACATCGGCCATAGTTTGGATAAGTTGCTAGACCGGGCGGAGGAGTACCGCAAACAATTTAAGGACGATTTCATTGCTGTTGAACATCTTTTGTTGGCCTATACCCAGGACGACCGCGTCGGTAAAAACTTACTGCGGGAATTCGGCATCACTGGCGACCAAAAACTTAAAGAGGTGATTCAAAAAATTCGGGGGAGCCAAGCAGTGAAAAGTCGCAATCCAGAAGCCACCTACGAAGCGTTGGAAAAATATGGCCGGGACATGACGCGCCAGGCCGCCGAAGGGAAACTGGACCCGGTGATCGGTCGGGATGAGGAAATCCGCCGTATGATCCAAATCCTGTCACGGCGCACCAAAAATAACCCGGTGCTGATTGGGGAGCCGGGGGTGGGGAAAACGGCCATCGTGGAGGGTCTGGCCCAGCGGATCGTGCGGGGGGATGTGCCGGAATCTCTGCAAAACCGGCGCTTGATTTCCCTGGATATGGGGGCGCTGATTGCCGGGGCTAAATATCGTGGCGAATTTGAAGACCGGCTGAAGGCGGTGCTCAAGGAGGTCACCAGCTCCGAAGGGCAGATCATTCTGTTTATTGACGAAATTCATACGGTGGTGGGTGCCGGGGCCACTGAAGGGGCTATGGATGCGGGGAACCTGCTCAAGCCCATGCTGGCCCGGGGGGAACTGCGTTGTATCGGCGCTACGACCCTGAACGAATACCGCAAGTACATCGAAAAGGACGCGGCCCTGGAACGGCGGTTCCAACAGGTGTTTGTGGCTGAACCCAGCGTGGAAGACACCATCTCCATCCTGCGGGGTCTCAAGGACCGCTATGAAACTCACCACAACGTAAAAATTTCCGACTCGGCGTTGATTGCGGCGGCAGTGCTGTCGAACCGTTACATCAGCGACCGGTTCCTGCCGGATAAGGCCATTGACCTGGTGGATGAGGCGGCGGCCAAGTTGAAGATGGAAACGACTTCTAAGCCGGAGGAACTGGACGAAATTGACCGCAAGATTTTGCAACTGGAAATGGAGCGGCTGTCGCTGCAAAAAGAAGAGGACCCGGCTTCTAAAGAACGTCTGCTCAAACTGGAGCGGGAGCTGGCCGAACTCAAGGACAAACAACAGCAACTCAACGCCCAGTGGCAGGCGGAAAAAGAAATCCTGGAGCAACGCAAGAGGATCAAGGAAGCCCTGGCCCAGGTG